>JAQSYE010000011.1 GCA_029256305.1 Lacrimispora sp.
TACTATCTCCACAGATGATAAGGATCCTTTAAATGAATCAGATGCAAATAAAAATTTCATCGCCTGCCCCTTTCCTCTTACGCCTGAAACGAAAAACAGACTGGCAGCCTATCAACAGCCACCAGCCCGCCCTCTTTCTTATATTAATCGCTTCCGTAACGATACCCTGTTATTATATTAATCCCGCTGTTTCCATCTCTTTTCTGATCTGAACAAGAACCGGACCTTCCGGAGTGGCAATATTGGGTTTATAAGGAAGTCCAACGTTTCTTCCTCTTAAATTAGCCATATCCTTCGCTGCTACCGGGAAGCTGGCCGGATCCATGGAAAGACGAACTGGATTTAACTTAAACTGTGCTTCCAGTGATCCTTGTAAATCACCTGCTACAAATTTGTTGTAGACATCAGTAATCAGCTCTGGCATAAAGTTGGCAGCTGTACAGACTCCGCCTACTGCGCCGTGGCACATGGATGCATATAACAGCGTGTCCTTTCCACCGAATACCTTAAAGTCTGTTCCTCGGGTTCTGCGAATAAATTCTGCTGTCTGGGTGATATCACCGCTGGTATCCTTTATGCCCACAACGTTATCAAATTCCTTTGCCAGACGCTCAACCAGACCAGCAGACATGGTATATCCCACACGTCCTGGATTGTTGTAAAGCAGCATTGGAGTTTCTGGTACGAATTCTGCAATTGTTTTAAAATGGTTATAAAGCTCTGTTTCTGTTGGTTTTAAAAACATAGGCTGAAGAACGGAAATACCAGCAGCGCCGTTTTCTACTGCCATTTTAGCCAGACGGCAGCATTTTTTTGTACTGATGGCACCGATACCAAAGTAAACCGGAACTCTTCCAGCTGCCTGATCTACCATGATCTTTAAACCGCGCTCCATCTCATCATCTTCCACTACGTAGAACTCTCCGTTGCTTCCAAATGCCAGAATTCCAAGCACTCCGCCGTTAATTACATAATCAACCTGATCTCTTAATTTTGCTTCATCGATCAGCTCATTTTCGTCAATTGGCGTAAGGATTGGTACAATAACGCCTTTAATAAAATCTGTATTCATTGATTCGTCCTCTCCGTCCGGCTTATTTTTGTGGTTCTACAGTCGTGTTTGCTATTTTCTCGTAATACTTCACGATACTGGAATGATCCTCTTTGTCAAAGCCGTCTGCTTTCAGCCCCTGCATAATCTCCATTAACTGACCGGTTAAAGGAACGGGAGAACTTACGTTATGAGCTGCATTCAGTGCATTGTTTAAATCCTTGATGTGAAGTTCAATGCGGAAACCTGGCTTAAAATTTCTATTCAGCATCATAGGTGCTTTTGCATCCATAACTGTTGAGCCAGCAAGGCCGCCGCGGATTGCCTGATATACAAGTTCCGGATCAGTTCCTGCTTTTTTCGCGAAGGTTAGTGCTTCTGATACAGCTGCAATATTTACTGCAACAACAATCTGGTTTGCCAGCTTTGCCACATTTCCTGCGCCAAGCTCACCAACATAAACAACGGAGCCAGCCACAACCATAAGCATATCATAATACTTGTCAAACAATTCTTTCTTTCCGCCTACCATTACAGATAAAGTTCCGTCAATTGCCTTTGGCTCTCCGCCGGATACTGGTGCATCAAGCATATCTATTCCAAGCTTTTCAAGTTCTGCACCGATGGCTCTGCTCTCGGTTGGATCAATGGAGCTCATATCAATGACTACAGTTCCTGACTTTGCACCCTCGGCTACACCGTTTTCACCTAAAACTGCTGCTCTTACATGAGGAGAGTTTGGCACCATGGTGATCACAACGTCACACTGGGAAGCTAATTCTTTTCCAGTTTCAGCAGAGGTGGCACCGTTTGAAACCAGATCTGCAACCGCTTCTTTATTAAAATCAAATACGACTAACTCATGACCTGCTTTTAACAGGTTTTTTGCCATAGGTCTTCCCATAATTCCCAAACCGATAAATCCAATTTTCATATGATTATCCTCACTTTTTTTCATTCTGTCTGCAGTGACCAATGGGTTCTTCCCATCTCTGCTGTGATTATAGATAAAAATTGAAGGTTGTGCTATGGGCGGAATCAACGAATGGAAGTGATTCATTTATACAAATTCTCTATTGTTTCATTTTCGTATCATTATCGTTTCATTTTGATTTCATTCCAAATGATATTTTTTCATTTTTCTCCATAATGTTGCCTTACTGATTCCCAGTTCTCTTGCTGTCTTTTCCCGGTTTCCTGCCTGTTTCAATAGAATATCTTTTATTTCCATGGCTTCCATGGGAATCGAGGCTTCTTCATTTTTTAAAACCGTATCTGCTAATTCCTCTTTTCTTTCCCCCGGATACATTTCAGTAAGAAGACTTTCCACAGCAGCTTCGTCAAGACTCCGTTTCTTTGCTGTCAGAATCAGGCGTTCGCAATAGTTCTCCACCTGGATTAAGTTTCCTTTCCATGGATCATCAATCAGTACCTGAAAGGCTCCTTTCGTCAGCACATGGAACCTGGAATAATGCTCACAGCAGTCCCTGATTGTTTCCCGGATCTTAAACTCTAAGTCTTCTTTCCGTTCTCTTAATGGAGGAATGGTAACCAATAACCCTTCCAGAAGATAATACAGTTCTTTCCGGAATACTTCCTTTTTCACAAGCTGGGATAAGGGGACCGCTGCTGTCACCATAATCCTCACCTCTGCCCCGGCATATCGCTGTCCTTCCCTTCCCAGCCTGTGTTTATGGCGAATGAGCTGGTATAACCTGTACTGATTCGCCTTCGTTAAAGCCTGTGCATCTTCGATCAGCAGAGAGCCGCCCTTTGCCTGTGCAGCCGCACCTTTATCTCCAAACAGCATGTCATATTGCAGCTCTTCTCCCAGCCCGTCACAGGACACGTTGACAAAGGGACCGTCCTTATGAAGTCCTGCATTATGAATGCATTGTGCCATAAGCTGCTTCTCTGTTCCCGGTTCTCCTGCAATGAAAACCGGTTTTTCCGAAAAGGCATACAATTTTGCAAGGCGCACACAATCCTGCATGCTCTTTGATTCCTGTAACAAATCTCCGAATTCACCCAGCGCTCCGGCTCCTCTTAATGAATTTCTCCCCTTTAACTCCAGTTCCTTATGCTGTTTTCGCTTCATGCGGTGACAGGTGAGTATGGCTCCTTCCACCTTTTTTTCAATCACCACCGGCGCCACAATGGCAAACACAGAGGTGCGCCTGATCTCCATAAAAAGAGAATAGGATTCTTTCCCGTATTCCAGCACATGACGGAAGGATTCTCCCAAAAGCTCAGGAAATACATCAGCCGCCGGCCTTAAAAGAACCTCCTCCTTCTTTTTCTCCAGAATATCTTCCATGGTTGCATTGATATCCACAATGCTTCCGAACGCATCAAGCCTTGCCACGCCGTTAAATGAATAATCCAGAAGCGTTTCGATCTGGGCAGCATTGCGTTTTTCCACACCCATGGCATAATCAACGCTTTCCGCCATAGACAGGGCGTTTCTCATGGAGTCCTCTGTGTTTGACAAAAACAGAGATGCGATACCGGCCTCTCCTGCAATTCCTACTGCGGTATCCCCTCCGATAATCAAATCCACACCGTCACGGACTGCCTGTCTTGCCATATCCTCCAGAAGATCCCCTTTTTCTGCGAAATATGTCCGCATTTCAATTCCATAAATGATGTCAAAATAAGACATGTCACAAAACATGTTCTTAAACCCCACCACGCCAAGGACCGGATTATCTATTTTAAGAATCTGTTTTGCCTTACTGACCAGCAACGCCATCTCCTGGGCAGTGATCACAATTTCCACTACAGGAATATCGGTATACTGCTTAATGAGAGATGCCTGAAGACCTCTTGCAATGATGATCGACGCACCGTTTGCAATGGACTGGCGGGCTTCAGAAACCGTGTCCTCTGTTTTAATTACCCGCATTTCTCCAATCTCATATTTTTTCTCCTGAAGAATGTTATGCGCCTGGTAAATCATCTCTTCTCTGGAAACAAGCAACGCAATCTTTCCCATATGGATTCCTTCCTTCTGTTTATCTTGTTTGGTTCATTTTACTATAAGAAAAAGATGGTGTCCATTTTCTTTGTATTTTTTATCATGATACCCTTGTATCGTATTAAAAAAACAGCCCTGGGACCAAATCAAATAGTTCCAGGGCTGTTGCCTATTCTAAAACTGACTCTTTCTCCTGAGCCATCATCTGTTCCATCCGTTCGATCCTCTCCCGCATCAGTTCATGCCATATGGATTCATCTATAAACGGATTAAGTTCATCCGTGACCTGGCTGATCAAAGGAATAATACCCACCTGATTTGTATGAGACGGAAGGCAGATATCTACATGGAGCTGGTCAAGTTTCTTCAGACCATCAATAAATTCCTGCTGTAAAGAAAGAGGAAGTCCATTCTCTATCAGATATTTCCGAGACATGGTATTTAACCCCACACCGCCGTGTATGGCACAGGTATCGATTTTCCCATTCTTATCTGTCACATCAAACATCATAGAAGTGCAGCCTGGAGTGTGTCCCGGAGTTGATATGGTATGTATGGTGATGTTGCCAAGTCTGACCGGCTCATCGTCCGAATAGATCTTATCCGGTTCAATATCTCCGCAGGTGAATCCATCACTGAAAATAAGATCTTTCCTTCCTCTGACAATGAATAAATCTCTCTCCCCAAGATAGAGTTCTGCTCCAGTCAGCTCCTTTAAGGTTCTGGCAGCTCCTATATGATCGCCATGGGCATGAGTCAGAAGTATTTTTTTAATATCCATTGGATCAAAACCCAGCTGGCGGATATTCTCCAGCATCAGATAACAGGTTTCATGCATGGCTGTATCAATGAGAATCAGTCCGTCACCCGTATCAATCAGATAGCAGGCTACCCAGTCATTCCCTGATACATAATAAACTCCCGGTGCCATTTTAAATGGCTCAAGATAGCTGACCCATGGAGTCCGGCAGCAGCGTTCCATAAGCTTATCTGGGGGAAGACTGGTTGTAGAAGTACTGTTTAGTGGCATTTCATATGTCTCCTTACTGTTGTTTATTATGCAACCTCCCCGCCAAAGCACGAATAACTGGCGAAAAGATACACAGAATTCCGATTATCATAAGAACACCGGATATTGGTCTGGTGAAAAACGCAGCTGCGTTCCCCGAATACTGAAAGGCTTTTAACATATTGCTCTCCAAGGTCGGACCCAGAATAAATGAAAGAATCAGTGGTGCTGTGGGAAGTCCTCCATAGCTCATTAAAATACCAATTGCAGCAAATACCAACATCATGCTGCATTTGTATAAGCTTCCGGAATCCACATAAGCACTCACGAAGGAGATGATAATAAGACCCGGATACATATAATGATAAGGAACTTTCAAAATCAGAGGGAACACCCGCATACCAAGGGCCTGTAAGACCAGAATCACAACTGCGCATACTGCAACGGTAGCAAACATAAGATAAACCACATTTCCGCTGTTTTTAAATACCATTGGCCCCATCTCCAGTCCATGAATGGTCAAAGCTCCAATAAGCAGCGCGGTTGTAGAGTCTCCCGGAATTCCTAACGCAGACATGGGAATCATGGCTCCTCCGATTGCCGCATTGTTCGATACCTCAGAAGCCCATATGCCAGCTGGACAGCCTTTTCCGAACTTCTCCGGAGTCTTGGAAGCATTTTTAGCACTGGAATAAGCGACCAGATTGGACAGGCCAGAGCCCATTCCCGGCAGAAACCCGATTCCCAGCCCAATTCCGAAGGACCGTAAAATATTACCAAACTGTTCCCGGATTTCACCTATTGTGATACCAAGTCCCTTAATTGATTTTGTATCTACCTCCGGAAGGGCTCCGAATCCCTTTCCGTATTCCTCTATGATACGGGCAACTCCAAAGATACCAATCAGTACGATTGTCATTCCAAGTCCGCCCATTAAGTACATATTATCAAATACAAATCGTGGTTCCGCATCAATAGGGGAAAATCCGACTGATGCAAACAGCAGACCAACTGATGCGGAAGCCAAACCTTTAAACATATTCCCCTTTGAAATCGCAAGCACCATGGTAATTGCTACGAAACAAAGAGAGAAATACTCCCATGGTCCCAGTGCAAATGCTATATTTGCCACCTTCTGACTCAAAAGAGCACCTAGAATAGCACTAAGAAAAGTTCCTATAAAAGATGCAACCATACCAATTGCCAGAGCCTTGCCGGCCTCTCCATTCTGCGCCATAGGATAACCATCATAACAGGTTGCAACGGAAGAAGCCGATCCTGGAATCCCCAGAAGCACGGAACCAATAAACGCACCGGAACATCCTCCTACCCAGAGTGCAATCAGAAATATAACTGCACTTCCGGCATTCATACTATAGGTCAAAGGCATGAAAAGCATTACTGCCAACGTTCCGGAAAGACCTGGTATGGCACCAAATATCAATCCCACAATGGTCGCTAACATCATAAGCATGAGATTGAATGGTGTAATTAACTGACCGATAATATAAGGTAAATATTCTGTCATATGCCCTCCTAACCAAACAACAGACCTGACGGCAGCGTCAGACCAAATGCAAACACATAAATCAGATAAATGATTACTGCCGTCAATACAGAGAACAGGATTCTTCCCTTTGTCGTAGAACTGCTTCCTTTTGCAAATAAAGTGGCCATGATATACAAAATCACAGGCGTCGCAATCAGGTAGCCAGCAACCATCATTCCGGCAATATATCCTGTAATAATAAGAAAGACCGCCCCCACTTTTAGCCAACCTTCTTTTGTTAAGTAAGAAGTTCCCTCTTTTTTGGTAACAACACTTTCAATGAATATTCCTAACCCGCAGATCACAAAGCCAAACGCGGCTATGTCCGGGAGCATTCTTGGCCCGGGGTATGATGATGTGATAGGAATGGAAAATGTAGTTGTCATTAAGAAAACTACAATTCCCAGAATCACCAGAACCGCTCCAGTTATCTGATCTCTTTTCCCCTTCATGACGGACTCCTTTCGTGCATGATTATTTATGTAACCCCAACTGCTTTACTACCTCATTAATTTGAACCTGCGAATCCTCTATTGTCTTGCGTCCCTCATCAAAGCCCAAAAATTCCATTTCAAAACCTGCTGGTACTAAAGTTTTATTAACCTCTTCATTCTTTGCTGCCGCTGCATAATAATCATGAATTTTTTCCGCCAAAGCCGGATCCATGTCTTTTGGACCAACAATCAGGGCATTAAGCATCTGGAAATAAAAGTCAACTCCCTGCTCGATAAAACTTGGTACATCAGGAAGTACACTGCTGCGTCCGCCCTCTTTGGTATTTGATACAACAGCTAATGCTCTTGCCTTTCCTGATTCTAAATACTGCTTCGCCTGATTGGTATTCACGAAGCAGGCATCAATGCTCTTTCCTACCAGCGCAGTCAGTTTTTCTGTATCCGATCCAGCTTCCACATACTTCACCTCAACACCTGCTGCTTTCGCAAACAGACCCGTCTGAACATGAGTGGTTCCCCCGGTTTCTACACCAAACAAGATCGTCCCCGGTTTTTCCTTTGCTGCAGCTAACAGATCGTCCAGCTTCTGATATGGCGAATCTGCGGATACCACCAATACATTATTCGCTTTGTCTTTCGGTACTGCCACACCTACCACCGTAAAATCAGATGCAGCCGATTTGTTATAAATTCCCGCTGCAGTCTTAATCAACATAGTGATATGCCACTGAGTCAGAGTTGAACCATCTTTTTTACCGGATGCCGTTTTTTCGCAGGCAACCACACCGCCGCCATCGGTATTATTAACAATTGTAATTGTGGAACCGGAGTCTTTTGCTACCTGATTTGCAAGAGTCCTTGCCATAACATCTGTTCCGCCCCCCGCTTTAGCCGGAACCTGAATCTCCACATTTTTTGCCCATTCCCCTGTCTTTGCGTTTGCAGAACTACAGCCACCAAGTGCAGCAGCCATGATTCCTGCAAGTACCAACCCCAATACTCTTTTTTTCATATCCTTCTCTCCTTTTTGTAAATTTTTCACAATTAAAAATTATAATTATTGAAATTTTTATCCAACATGATTATAATTGAATTGTATCCTTATTACAACTTATTGATATTTATATTATTTCTTAAAAAATTTAAGATAACAGATGGAGATTTTATGGACTTACATCAGATTCAATATATCATTGCCATTGAACAGGAAGAAAGTATATCGAAAGCGGCTGAGAAACTTTTCCTGACCCAGTCAGCCCTAAATCAGCAGCTGCTGCGGCTGGAGAAGGAGCTTGGAACTCCTTTATTTGAACGAAGAAAGCACTGCATGATTCCAACATTTGCAGGGCGTATTTATCTAAATACCGCTCACCAGATTATAGATTTAAAACAGGAAACGTACAAAATCATACGGGACATCTCCGGAGAGAGATGCGGGGAGATTTCCATTTCCTATACTCCGGAACAAGGATCTCTTATGTTTTCCAGCATTTATCCTCTCTTTCATGCCAGATATCCGGAGGTCACATTCAAAATCAAAGAAGCACGGGTTAAAAAAATGGAACAGTTACTTCTTCAGAAGGAAGTTACCATGGCCTCCCTCACTTATTACGGCAATCACAAAAATCCTCTTCTGGAATATCTGGATATGGAAGAGGAATTTATGGTCCTGGGACTCCCCGCTACCCACCCATTGGCTCCTCTTGCCGGAAAAAGAAGCTTCGAGACACTTCCAATCATAGATTTAACACTGCTGCGCCAGGAGAGCTTTGCATTAATATCCAGGGAGACCAGAATGAGGGATATGATAGATCAGGTATTTGAATCCGCTGGCTTCCGCCCCAATGTTCTATTTGAATCCTCTACCACTAAAACTGTGGTCAATATGGTGAGGAACCAGGTATGTCCGGCATTCTTTCCACAGTCATATGTGGAACCGGATTCACCAATCGTCTATTTCACCGTTCCTCCAAGGCACTCCTGGATGAGGTGTATGGCTTATTTAAAAGGCAGCTACATTACGGAACCGGAAAAATATTTTATAGAACTAGCTACACTTTATACAAAGGGAAAGCTTTAAAAAAGGTACCCTCATTTTGAGAGCACCTTTTTTATCGTACTATAATATCGTGTTTTTCTGCCTGTCAGCCATTGCAGCCGTTAACTTTCTTCTGATTACCACAGTTCCATAACCATTAATCCCACCGTTGTCCGTTATTTCTCCCATCAACATAGTTCCCTGTAATAAATCCTCAAGCATCGACTTCTCCAGTTTTACTTCATTACAGGAAAAATTCTGTGCAAATATATACTCGAACTCCGAAGACTCTCTTGATGTTACTTCCAGTTCATCCGGGATGATTCCGTTTAAAAGAGGCTTTATTCCGGCTTCTTCTATGAGTTTGTGAAATATATCATTATAAAACTCCTGATCTGCATCCGCACAGACATAGTATGCGGTTCCCTTCCCCCAGGAATTCTTTGTAAACACCGGATATCCCCGATAAAAATCATCCTCATAAACCATTAGGGCTTCTGCACCATGTAACTGAACCAGATCACAAAGGCGGCGGCATTCATACCGTTTTCCATCCCCCCTGGCTGGTACCATATGATTTACTTCATCATCATATAAGGCATCCACTTCCTGACTGCGAAGACCCAGAACTTCTTTCAGCCCATAAGGTACGCCACCAAGGAAGCAGCAATCCCCATCATCCACGATGCCGGACCAGTAAGTAGTCAAAAAACAGCCCCCGCTCCCGACATACTGCGTTATTTTCTCCTCCATACCCTTTTGAAATAAATAAAGCATAGGAGCTACAACCAGATCATATTTCTCAAGATTTTCATCCATGCTTATTACATCAACATTGATACCGGATTTTTTAATGGCGGAATAGATTTTTGTGCATACCTCATGATAGAAAAGTCCTTTATTTCTGGGCCCCTGGGCATCTTCCATGGCCCAGCGGTTTTCCACATCATATATAACAGCTGCTTTAGACTGTACATAAGTACCGGCTATTTCTCTCAGCAAATCAAGTTCCCATCCAACCTCCTTTACTTCTTGAAATACCCGGGTGTCTTCTCCTCCGTAATGGTCAATCACAGCTCCATGAAACTTTTCTGAACTCCCCCTGCTTTGACGAATCTGAAAGTAAAGTACGCTGTCTGATCCATGGGCGACAGCCTGAATCCCTGCCAGCTTTAAAAGCCCTGGCTTCTTTAGCTTACTGACTCCCTGCCAGTTGGTTGCACTGGGGCTGGATTCCATCAAAAGAAATGGTTTCATTTTTAAACTTCTCATAAAATCATGTTGTAGACCGTTATCCCTTGCTGTAAGAATCTCCCTTTCTTTGTGCCACAGCGGATAGGAATCCCAGGAAACCACATCTGCAGCAGTTGATAATTTATGATAATTTAGTCCTCTGTGGTCATACATCAGATTTACAGTGGTGGGTTGAGTTGCGCCTTCTTCCCGCAAAGCCGCCACTTCCCATTTTGCAAAGTCCGTGGTCTGATCCGTAACAAAACGCTTCCAGTCCAGATTCAGCCCATGGACCATAGTCTCTCCAATCGAAGATGGGCTTTCTATCTGGTCAAAGGATTGGTAAATATGGCTCCAGAATGCCGTGCACCAACTACGGTTCAATTCTTCTATGGAGTCATATTTCTTCTTCAGCCACAGGCGAAACGCTCTCTGGCACAGGTCGCAGTGGCACTCCCCGCCATATTCATTGGAAATATGCCACATAAGAACACCGGGGTGAGAGGCAAACTCCCCTGCTATTTTCTTATTGATTCTCCTGACTTTCTCCCTATATACAGGAGAAGTAAAGCAATGGTTATGTCTCCCGGAGAAAAGCTGCCTGCGCCCGGTATCATCGACCCGGAGCACCTCCGGATATTTGTCAGACAGCCATTTGGGACGAGCCCCGGAAGGTGTTCCCATAATCGTGTAGATTCCATTTTGATAAAGGTCATCGACCCGTTCTTTCAGCCAGCCTAAGTCGTATCTTCCCTCTTCCGGCTCCAGAAATGACCAGGCGAACACCCCCATTGTTACTGTATTAATTCCTGCTTTCTTCATATAATCGATATCTTGTTTCAGTATATCCGGATTCTCCAGCCACTGCTCCGGATAATAATCTCCTCCATACCAGATACCAGCATGTTTCATATCCATCTGTTCCTTTCTTAAAAACAGGCGCAGCCGCCGAATTTCCGTATCAGGATTCCGGTCACTGCGCCTGTCTGTTTGTTTTCTTTTACTTATTTTACAGCTCCCGTAATACCTTCTGCAAAGCTTTTCTGCAGGAGGAAGAAAACGACCACTGTAGGGATGGTACACAACAATACAGCCAGCATTAAGGTTCCATAATCGGTCACATAACCTGATTTTAAGTTAGCTACCATCATAGGCATCGTGATGCTGCTGGCATCAGACATAATTACCTTTGGCCATAAGTAACTGTTCCATGCATTCATAAAAGTAATCGTCAGGGCTGCTGCATAAGTGGAGCGCATGGTAGGTACGAACATCAGACAAAAAATCTGGAATTCATTTAACCCATCAAGCCTTGCCGCCTCCATAATATCCACTGGAAAAGACCTTGCACTCTGTCGGAACATCATAATTAAAAACGGGGTGGAAATACTGGGAAGTATAAACCCAAGTGTGCTGTTTAACAGATTCGCCTTTGAAAACATCTGATACAGCGGAATCATAATGGCAGCAAACGGAACCATCATTGCCAGTAATATAATGCTCATCACCCGGTCCTTCGCCTTGTCATGAAAGATTTCGAAACCATACCCTGCGATGGAACAGATAAACAGGGATACCAATGTCATGACTATGGAATATTTAAACGAGTTTCCAAGTGCCCCCACAACATTCTGAGAAGCAAACAGCTTTTTTATATTGTTAAATAACTCCGTTCCAAACATCAGGGTTCCCCGTGATACGGCCACACTTTTGTTGGTAGCCGCAACCATCATCCAATAAAGCGGAAAAACAGAAAGTATGGAGACCACCGTTAAAAAGCCATATGCCAGAAACTTCTTTCCCTTAGTCACGTTTATCACCTACCTTCATCTGCAAAAATGCCAGAACTGCTACCAGGAACAGAATTAAGTAAGACATTGCCGCTGCATACCCAAAATTAGGTACATATTTAAAGGATACATTGTAAATATAATGTGACATGGTAATAGTCGCATTGGAAGGACCGCCATAGGTTAAGTTTACGGACTCGTCAAACAGCTGCAGCGTACCATTGGTCGACATAATCGCTGTCAACAGAATTGTTGGCTTTAAAAGTGGTACTGTAATTCCCCAAAAAGACTGAATGGGAGAAGCTCCGTCGATCTTTGCTGATTCATAAATGGAATACTCAATATTTTGCAGACCGGACAGGTAAAAGACCATATTATATCCGGTCCATCTCCAGATCAGTGCCAGAATAATTACGATTCTGGCGCTGTTTGGATGCCCGAGAAAGTTATATCCTGTGGACAAAAATCCAAGTTTTATGAGAACGGTATTTACCAGTCCATCCACAGCAAACAGGGAGCGGAAGATAACCGCATAGGATACCAGGGAGGTCGCACAGGGCAGGAATATTGCTGTACGGAACAACCCTTTAAAGCGGAGATCTTTATTATTGAGCAAAGAGGCCAGGATCAGGGCCAGGATCAACATGATCGGAACCTGTATGATCAAATAAATAAAATTGTTTTTTAGAGCCTGCATGAAAACAGGATCCTGAAACATTCTCACATAGTTGGTCGTGCCGGTCCATTTTAAATTGGCACCCGCCCCTGTTTTAAAGGAAAGGAACAGCGCCTGAATCATGGGCAGAAAGCTCATGATTGCAATAATTAAAACCGCCGGAGTTAAAAATGCCCAGCCTGCCAGACTCTGTTTCTGGCCTAATGACAACTTTTTCTTTGAATTGTCCACTGGTAATGCCTCCTTACTGACTTACTATTTACCCATTGCGAAATTAACCGTATCCTCTGCTGTCTTAATTTCTGCATCAATATCCGCTCCAGCAACTACGTTGGTAATTGCAGTTGCAACTGCATCACGTGCTTCATAATAATAAACACCGGTATTGTTGGAAGGAATCTTTGATGCAAAATCGGTAATGGTTGAATAAACCGGAGCATCACCAAAGAATTTCTGTGGCTCAGCGTAAACTTTACTTTTTGCAGCCGGTAAAAAGGTAGAAAGTGCACCGGACTTTGGAAGAATGGTCTCATAGAAGGAAGTGCTTCCAGCAAATGTCTTTGCCATGAAATCATAAGCCAGATCCGAATTCTTACAAGCAGAGGTAATTGCCCAGCTGGAACCACCGTTGTTGGAATAATTGGTAGCCCCTTCAACACCCTCTAACTTAGGCATGTTGGTAATTGCCCATTTTCCGGACTGATCCTCAGCTGTCTGAATGCTTGCCATGATCCAGCAACCGTTAATAGTTCCGCCCACGGTACTGTTAGTCAGGGTTCCCACATACTGATCCCAGTCATTGACTTCAATCAGAACACCGCTTTTTACAAGAGAAGCATAGGTTTCCATAACCTTTTTCAGTTTATCATTTCCAACCATGCTTGGTTTTCCATCTTTATCAAACAGACTGCCGCCTGCTGACTGAAGCATCATCATGATTAAATCTGACTCTCCTGCCTGACAGGATAAAAGTGGTTTTCCAGTCTTAGCCAGAATTTCTTCTCCCATCTGTTGGTACTTGCTCCAGGTAATATCCTTAAAATCATCTGCCTTAAAACCGGCCTGTTCCAAAACGTCGGTGCGATAGCCGGCAATCACGGCTCCGTTATCAAACGGCACTCCGTAATTTTTTCCGTTTACTACGGAATATGCTGTTTTTGCTTTTGCAAACTGGGTAAAGTCAATTCCGCTTCCTGTTATATCCTTAAATGCATCCGGATAAGTTAACACATTCTTTTGAAATGCATTGTCCTGTAAAAGAACGATATCAGGCAGAGTATCCAGCTTATTAGATGTAGCAGCCGTGGTTAACTTGGTCTGAATATCGGCCCATGGTGTTTCTACTACGTTCAGTTTAAAATCAGGGTGGTCTTTCTGGTAAACTTTAGCAGCCTCATTCATTGCATAAATATTAAATGCCGGATCCCAGCACCAGACAGTCAGCTCATTCCCACCTTTGGCTCCTCCATCTTTTCCTCCGCCAGATGCCTGTCCTCCTGACCCTGAATTTCCGCATGCGGTTAAGGAAGCGACCATGGCCCCCGCAAGTAAGAGTGATACAATCTTCTTCTTCATAGCAAAACTCCTCCTCTTTCATAAAAAAAATTGGCATATGAGATCAATTTCTTTTGAATATAATCCCATTATACCAATTCTATTTATGAAAACTTTTTATATTCAATTATAAAATGCGCAAATTCAATCATATCAATCTGAATTACCATCCTTTTTGCGCGCTGATCCTGCAGTAAAGCAGCCTGCTCTCATAATTTTCTGCCGATCTTTTCCATTGATAAGGAGAGCTATTCAGGATTTTCTTAAAATTCCGGTTGAAAGCAGAAATAGAGGAAAATCCAGACGCAACAGCCACCTCCTCCATGGATTTCTCCGTCTTTTTTATCAGTTCACAGGCGCGCTGAATCCGGATTAAATTAATATAGTCAACTGGCTTCATATCCATGCTCTCTTCAAATACACGACGAAAATGGCTTTCGCTCATACTGGAAGCTTCTGCCAGCTGACAGATCTTGATCTCATGGGTATAGTGATCCGCCACATAATCCAGGGCACCGGATACCACCGCTCTGTGTGTCTTATTTCTCATGATTCGTTCTTCGTCATCAGACAACCTTAAAAATTCTGCCAGACATGCACGAAGCAGACCGCTGATGCAGTCTTTGTAATAAGGCTTCTTCTGGCGTGCTTCCTCCATAACACTTAAAATCAGTCTGGATATTCCGGGATTTTCCTCTCCCGGCAAGAGATATCCCACCCGCTGAATCCTTTTTAAAAGTTTTTTCTGAAACAGGGGATCATAGCGTTTTAGTTCTGAAACAACCTTTTCCAAATCAACGTACATCCACTCCCAATAGCTTTGAGTCCCTTTTTCACTATTGGTGGTATGTGGAAGCCTGGGAGGCACAACCAAGATGGTCCCGGGCGAAAAGCAGATATGCTCCTGACCAAGGATCACTTCCCCTGTGCCCCAATGACAGTAACCAATCTCCATCAGATTATGAAAATGAAGACACTTAATCTCTTTTCCATATTCCCGAATCCAGCCTTCCCCCAGGAGTGCCAGAACCGGCTCATCTTCCCCGATTTCATAATAACGAAACTCTACCTTCTCCCTCTGTTTTGCCACAATCCCCTACTCCCCTTTATCTGCCCGTAAGATCTGACAGAATCTTTTCAAACTTTTTATCTGATAAAATCTCATTGGTAAGAAATTTTCCGTTATAAAACAGGCTGTATGTGGTAAATGGAGCCGGACATTCTTTGGCCTCTTTTGCGGACTCAAACCGGTGGGAAGCGAAGGAAACTCCCCGGTTCTTAGCCACAGCCTCAATCTGAGGCACATACTTGGCAGTATAGGGGCACTGATGGGAGTAATAAAGCTTAAATCCCTCTTTTGCAGATGTTCCCTTTTTTACAGACTGTGCAAATTCCGGTTTCGTCTCCCCCTCTTCAAAAGGCAGATAAAGCAGTTCATAATAAGGTTCTGCATAGTCTGCGGTCTGAAACCCCTTATGTCTTAAATATCCAGGATCTGATAAAAAGGGCATCTTTTTTTTGGAGGAAAGAATCACAAGGCCCTTTTTCCCCTTTTCTTTGCTGTCTGCAATACAGTCCTCTAAAAGCAGGTTGGAGTATCCCTGCCCCTTAAACTTTCCCGATACCCACAAACAGTTAATATACATATAGTCTGGCGCTTGGACAGGCACCCAGGCGTTTTCTACAGGAATGTACTCGATGAAACACTTCCCTCTCACATTCATCTTTTTAAACACCAGCCCCTCACTAAAACGCTTGGCCAGCCAGCTTTTTTTAGCCATCACCTGACAGTCTTTATTATCAGAAATGGCACAACAGATATGTTCTGTTTCCAGATTTTCCTTTGTCAATGTTATAACTTCCATTCCATCACCTCTCATGCCCCTTTTTATACACTTTCTCAAATATTATTATAACAACATTATATATCCATATTCTTGAAAAAATCAAGTGACAATAAAAGAGGGCGGAACACGAAAAAGGCTTATTTCATTTTTGGTGAAATAAGCCTTTCAACTATTTTTGTCCTCTCTATAACATCCATAAAACCGGCTGGCGTGCCGCAATATTGCGCCTTGCCTCTTCATCAGTTGATTCCACGGGAAGACGGTGATAAAGCTCCAGAAGTTCCCTTCTTCCCAAAGTGCATCCCGCCAAAAGCATGAAGCCGCTGCGAGCTGGAAAAGCATCAAAATGCATCACATCCGGGGGATAAGGCCAACTGGCTTTATCCAGTAAATAAGGTGTCATAAAATCCAGTGCCTTTTTAATACTTCTTCCGGTGTCTGTTTCGTATTCCCATAGATTATCCTCCGGTGTCGACAGAAGATGGCACAGAGTTACCATGTTGTCTACTACGAATATGGAATAATTATACGGTTTTGTCCTTCCCAGTTCTCTTGGAAACGAACCGTCCTCCGTCTGCTGCTTTAAAAGTTCTTCTTTAAATTGCATCCTGCAGAAATGAGCGATTTTTTCATTATCTGTAAACAATGCAAATGCTGCAGCCTGTACAAAGAAACAGACACCATGATTATTGTCCTTATTCATCTCCTGAATACCATTCTTATCAGACAGCATCCAGCCAAGATACTTAGCAAACCATCTCTTCAACCCCTCATAGATTTCACTGCTCATATGACAGGAATTTTCAAGTTTTTCTACCGCAAATACTACATCAATCAAATGCAGGGTATCAATAATTCCAATCCCTCTTCCCTGACAGATCCCTAAAATCGCCTGAGCATAAGAAAGATGAGGCGCCATATAAGTTTCTTCATCTAAAAAAAACTCACGTAAATGCTGTACTGCCTTTTCTGCAAAGGTTTCTTTTCCCGTAAGCAGATAACCGGAAGTGAGAAAGACCACATTGGTCCTCATCTGCCGCATGATAATCCTGTGGCTATTAAAATTCCCGGGATTGGACTGTCCGTCCCGCTGAATATAAGGCATGCCATCCGGAGTATCGGGATTGGGCCACCAGTAATCTCCATTGGAATAATAGTCGTGAGACCCGCCTTTGCTTTTTGGGCTCTGCACATCCGTGATATGGAGAACAGGAGCCTTCATGGCTGCCTGTGCCTTATCAATAATCCACTCATAGTTTCCCCATGTAGGGATAATCCTGTACTTTTTTTCGTAATGTATCATATTTTTTACCTGTGTATTTCATTAAGTTCTGATGAGGCACTGTTAAGAAGTGCCTTCATATAACCAGTACTGTAAGCCCATGAGGAGTTTTCTCCCCCCACACTTTTCCCCCAGACCGGCACATGATCTACATGAATGGCTCCGTCGTAATCGCAGCGCACCAGCTGTTTCATCAGTTCATACATGTCCATATATCCATCTTCCAGAAGCGTTTCTTCAAAATACGGCATAGTTGAACTGACATTTCGGAAATGAACCAGAAATACTTTTTTATTTTGAATGAAGTACCGGATATCCTCCAGTACATTACCAAACTGTTTCCCGCCTTCCAGCCAGCATCCAAGACACATTTTCATCCCCAGATACGGGCTGTTTCCGGAAAGTTCAAACGCGTGTCTGTAGTCGTCGGCCGAAGTAATGAGGTTGGAGATGCCCAGAAGGCAATCTACAGGAGGATCGTTGGGGTGAAGGGCGATCTTCACATTTGCCTCTTCACAAACCGGAAGGACTCTGTCGAGAAAATACTTAAAATTGTCCCACATTTCCTCTTTTGTATAAAGTCTGCCGTGAGAATACGGACGTTTTTCTAATTCTTCCAGGTCTACGATACGGCCAATACCGCCTCTTGTCTGTTCTCCCGTTCCGAATCTTGTGGTTAAGACCTGATTCGGCTCCCATGTCATATATACAACTGGAATCTGAGCTTTTCCCAAAATCCGGTTAAAACGATTATATTCCTCAATAGCCTCATCCCGCCCGGGCAGACCCAGATGAATCTTATCATTCTTATATAAATGGACATTTCCTGCATCAGTTACCGTCAGATCATATTTTTTAAGACGCTCAAGAAATTTCATCACAGAATCATAATCCGTATGCTCATCTTTAAAAATAACATATACATATTTTACGCCCATCTGTTTAATAAATAATAACTGTTCATCTGTATAATCAGATACAACCTTTGACTGTACCTTTATCTTGTTTCCCAGCATGTGGGGATCCTCCTTTAAATTAAGTAATCAGTTATTTGGACCAGTAAGCGGCTTCCGGCGTCCACTGTTCCAGACTTACATCATAAATACCGCTGTCTTTAAGACCAGGCACTCCAAACGCTTCATAATAAACTACAGAAAGTGGAGTAATCATTACGTAATCCGTAACAAGAGCCTTAGCTGCCTTCTGTAAATTTTCTTTCTTCTCGTCAACGGTTTTGGCTGCTCTGGCTGCAAACAGTGGGGTTTCAAATTCATCCGGCCGCAGCATAATTCCATGATTTTTGATTCCTTCAGAAGAATAGAGACGGATATAATTATTGGTGAAATCCATCTTGCTGGCTCCTCTGTTTGCAATAAATCCATCGATATCGTCCTCTTTCTGCATTGCTGCCAGAGCGGATCCGTCGAGAACCTCTACCTTTGCTGTAATACCAATCGTAGCAAGTATGGCCTGGAATGCAGTGGCCGTATCGTTATTTTGTGATGTGGTATAAATAGATGTTTCAAAGCCATTGGGATAGCCTGCTTCAGAAAGCATCTGCTTTGCCAGTTCCGGATTATATTCATAAAATTCCTGTGGAGAATATGCCCATGAATCTGAGGTGCAGAACAGGGGCGTTGCCTCACCCAGACCACCGGACAGTGCCTTCGCCACCTGTTCCCAGTTAATAGCATGCATAATTGCCTGGCGTACTTTTAAATCTCCCATAGGATGCTTATCACTCTTGCTGTTCCAGATAATGTGCTTAATATCGGCACAGTTTGCATTCTTTCTGCTGATGCTTTCAAATCCTGCCTGTTTTATGGTATTAATGACAGCATCATTCTCCAGCTTCATCGCCACTCCCACCTCTTTATTAAGAAGAGCGGACATTATGGTATTTGTATCCATGATCATATCAATTTCCAACTGGTCTATATGGGGCAGCCCTTCTATCCTGTAATTCTCATTTTTTGTATATGTAATCTTGTTGTCATCCACAAAAGACTCCAGGAGAAACGGGCCGGTACCAACGGCATGGGTTTTGCACCATTCCTCACCGTTCTTCTCGTAAGCTTCTTTAGAAATGACAAAGACATCACCGATTAAATTGTCCCAGTTATTGGACCACTGATCATACTGAATCTCGATTCTTCTGTCATCCACTACCGTAACTTTTACAGGAGATCCAAGCTCACTAGCCTTCCCATTGTCAATATATTTTTGTATATTCCAGGCCACTGCTTCTGCATCACAATCGGATCCGTCATGGAACTTTACGCCCTCCCTTAATGTAATGGTAAATATCAGATTATCCGGGTCTGAGTAAAATTCTTCCGCCAGCCATGGATAATAATTTCCTTCTTCATCTGCGCGTCCAATGGATTCAATAACCGGCTGTGCACCAAAACGATCACTGGTCGTTGTGGATTGGGGCAGAAAGAATGTATTATGTGATAATGGAATAGCTATTACCAGTTTCCCTCCTTCTGCAATCTCTTTTACAGGCTCACTTTCTCCGGTCTGTACTGCCGTGGTTTCCAAGCTTTTTGCAGTGGTTGTCTCTGTTATGCCTGTATCTTTGCTGGCTCCACAGCCTGCTGTTATTGCTGCAGTCATAACTGCTGCAACTGTCATTGCCAAAACTCTCTTTGCTTTTTTCATTTTGTAAGCCTCCTTCAATCTCATTGTATTTACATTTTTTTATTCATTGTATAAGAAACAAGCTACCTGATGATTTTCTCCTGCGTCACGAAGTCTTGGTACTTCTTTGCGGCACCGTTCACCGGCATGATCACATCTGTCATGAAACGGACAGCCTGCCGGCCTGTTTGTAAGGCTTGGCACCTCACCTCTGATGGGAACCCTCTCTCTGCTTTCCTCAACCAGAGGATCTGCAACCGGAACGGCACTGAGCAGAGTTTTCGTGTAAGGATGAAGGGTATTGCTATAGAGTTCTTCACAATCAGCGATTTCTACTACTCTTCCCAGATACATAACCAGAACCCGGCTGCTTATATGCTTGACAACCGCCAGATCATGGGCAATAAACAGATAGGTCAGACCAAGCTTTGACTGCAGTTCCTCCAGCAGATTAATAATCTGAGCCTGAATGGAGACATCCAGGGCGGAAATTGGTTCATCGCAGAGAATCAGATCCGGTTGGGATGATAAGGCCCTTGCAATACCCAGCCTTTGCCTCTGTCCTCCGGAAAACTCATGAGGCACCCGGTATTTTAAGGCCGGATCCAGCCCCACAATACGGAACAGCTCATCAACTCTTTTGCTGTACTCGTCTCTGTTCTTCACAAGCTTATGAAGGATAAGCGATTCGCCTACAATTGATTCCGCTGTCTGTCTTGGATCAAGAGAGGAGAAAGGGTCCTGAAAGATCATGGATATTTTTCTTCTGAAGGGGTGCATCTGCCGGTCCCCATAACCGGCAATATCGGTGCCATTGAATACGATTCTTCCTTCCTCCGGTTTATAGACGCGCATGATGCATCTGGCCAAGGTTGTCTTTCCGCACCCCGACTCCCCTACAATCCCCAGAGTCTCACCTTTTCTCACAAAAAAATCAATGTCCTCAATTGCTTTTACGTCCCCGACCTTTTTTCTGATCATTCCTTTATAAATGGGGAAATATTTCCGGACATCTTTTACTTCCAGACAGATTTCTTTTCCTGGTTCTGATACCGGTGCTTTTTTTATTTCTTTACCTGCGATTTCTTCCGCTTTGATTCTCTTTTCTTCTTCTGTCAGATGGCAGGCAGCAAAATGTCCCTTTTTTGTCTCCACAAGCAAAGGCTTTGGACCGTTCCGGCACCGGTCTGCCCGGTATTCACACCGTTCATAAAAAGGACAGAATAAAGGCCTTGATGCCGGATTAGGTGGAAGTCCCTCAATTGGAATCAGGATGCGTTCCTTTGGATCATCCAGCCTCGGTATGGCTCTGAGCAACGCTCTGGTATAAGGATGTTCCGGTTCTGCAAAGAGCCTCTTTGTATCCGTCATCTCCACGACACTTCCTGAGTACATTACGTAGATCCGTTCTGAATATCTGGCTACAATTCCCAGATTATGAGTAACAATAATAACCGATGTATTGGTTTTCTTCGCAATATCCCGGATCATCTCCAGAAGCTGAGCCTGAGTTGTCACATCAAGTGCCGTAGTCGCTTCATCTGCGACCAGTATCTGAGGCTCCGATGACATGGCCATGGCGATCATGATACGCTGACGCATGCCGCCGGAAAATTGCTGTGGATAATAGTTGAACCGTTCCTGCGGATCCGGTATATTAACGAGCTTCAGCATCTCTATGGCACGCATTCTCGCTTCTTCCTTGTCCACCTTTAAGTGTTCCATAATGTTTTCCTGAATCTGATATCCAATAGTCAGAACCGGATTTAAGGATGTCATAGGCTCCTGAAAAATCATACTTATTTTTCCGCCCCTCATATGACGCATTTCCCCGCTGTCTGGTCTAAACTCCAGCATATTTCTTTCATTTCCCCGGATATAAACCTCACCGCCGGTCACTTTCCCTGGTGAGCCAATCAGCTGCAGCATGCTCATCATGGTCACTGATTTCCCACTCCCGGACTCCCCTACGATTCCAATAATCTCACCCGGATCCAGATATATGGATACGTCGTCAACAGCCTTCACAAGCTGTCCGTCTGTCTTAAAACAGGTTTCAATATTTTTCAGCTCCAACAAGTGTTCCATTTTGTTTCCTCCCATTAAACCTCACCTCTGAGCCTTGGATCCAGCGCATCCCTGACACCGTCTCCGAACATGTTCAAACTGATAACCAGAACCGCCACGCACACTCCCGGTGTGAGTGCAAATACAGGATTCTGAAGAAGAAACAGGCGGCCGTCACTTACCATACCTCCCCAGGATGCAGTCGGCGCGCTGATTCCAAGACCCAGAAAGCTGAGTCCTGCTTCTGCCAGAATGGTCTGTCCTACCTGCTGGGTCATCATGACAATGATTGGTGAAATGCTATTTGGAAGAATATGCTTAAACATCAGCCGGAAGTTTCTGTTACCCTGAAGCTTTCCTGCCATAACATAATCTGCCTGCTTGATTGTCAGTACCTGCCCTCTCATCATCCGGACATATCCAGCCATAGAAGAGATTCCGAGAATGATTGCCAGATTACGGATTCCACTGCCAAACACAGCCGTTAAGGCCATGGCGAGAATAATCTGAGGAATTGCCCGAATAGCTTCCATGATTCTAGTAATAATGTCATCTGTAATTCCGCCGAAATAACCTGCAATCATTCCAAAAAAGGTTCCCGCAACACAGGCTATCATTACTGCAAATACACCGATAATAAGACTGACTCTGGTTCCATATATAATCCGGCTTAACACGTCTCTTCCGTAATTATCAGTCCCCAGAAGATGATTTTTCCCAGGTCCCTGTAGATAGGAAGCAAAGTCTGCATAATTGGGGTCATATGGTGCAAAAACCGGTGCAAATACCGCAACGGCAACAAAGAGCAAGACCACCGCTGCGCTAAATGCAGCAATCTTTCTGGCAAATAAAATCTTAACTGTCTTTTTCCATCTTCCGTTATTTTTCATCATTCCTCCTTATTCAAACCGGACTCTCGGGTCAACCACTGCATACAGAATATCCGTCATAAGATTGATGATACAGGATACCAGCGCGGTAACCAGCACACATGCCTGAACAACCGGAATATCTCTTGACTGAATGGCTTTTACAAATAAGGATCCCATTCCGGGAATGTTGAAGACGGATTCCACAAACATGGAACCTGCCAGCATGGAACCAAGGCGCATTCCAAGAATGGTGATAACGGGTATCAGAGCATTTTTAAGAGCATGAACGTAGATGACTTTCCGCTGTGACAATCCCTTGCTTTTTGCCGTTCTGACATAATCCTGCTGAATCACTTCCAGCATACTAGATCGTGTCTGCCTGGTCACAGTAGCAATTCCTCCAAGCGCCAGACAAAACAGCGGCATAACCGCCTGCCTGATCCCGGTTACCAGATCCTCATGAAACCAGGTAAATCCATAAGAAGGAAGCCAGCCCAGTTTCATTGCAAATACATACATCACTAACAGTCCGATCCAGAACTGAGGCAGGCAGGCGGTTATGTTAGCGATCAGAGTGACTGCCGTATCTGCCGGTCTTCCTCTGTATACTGCACTGATCACACCAAACAGGATTCCCAAGGGAATGCTTATGATGAATGCACTGATTGAGAAAAACAATGTTATGGGAATCCGTTCATTTATAATTTCCAAAGTACTTTTATGAAACTGCGTGGACTGTCCCCAGTCTCCCTGGACCGCACCCGACAACCAGCTTATATATCTGTGTATAATTGGCTGATCCAATTTTAATTCATGAAACACCCTGTTATATTCTTCCTGGGATACCTCCTGCCCCAGCATGGCATATACAGGATCACCAGGAATAAACGATACCAGCATAAATGTAAAGATGGATATCAGGAAAATAATCAGTATCATCTGTCCGGTACGTTTCATTATGTATGCTTTCATTTCAACTTTATAGCAGGAACTTATAACCTGCCATATTCCTCCCTCCTTGCGTAACCCTTTTTTTATTCTGACTTTTTAGTGTTTTCAATATAGCTATACTTTGCTATAATAAAAATATAGATAATTTTAAATAATAAATCGCTTCAACTCCTTTTTAATATAATTTTTTTACTACTTTCTCGTTTTAATTATATATTTTATTATGCATTTTTTCCAATAACCCTTTCCTATTTTTATTATAGCCATTGCCTATAATTAAAACTCATATCATAAAGAAAGCAGGTCTTACATGGATATCAGATATCTTGAATATATTCTCGCACTGTCGGAAACCGGGAATATGACGAAAGCAGCTAAAAAGCTGTATATATCACAACCTACGCTCAGCCAGTTTCTTAATAAGCAGGAACAGGAGCTTGGTACGCCACTTTTTGAAAGATATAATGGTATCTATTCCCTGACGCCAGTTGGCAGCCTCTACTCAGAATACGCAAAAAAAGTGATATCTTTAACCACTAATCTGGAAAAAGATATAAAACGTGTCTCAAATTCAAGCCGGATCCGTATTGGCACCTCTGCCTCCAGCGCCATGCAGATGCTTTCATACATACTGGCTGATTTCCGCCAGTATTACCCAAAGGTAGAACTGGTTCTGTCGGACGACAATCTGCGATCCACCAGTGACTTTATTTCAAAAGGAGAAATAGACCTGGCTTTTGTAACTGCCAATTCCATGGAGCAATACAGAGGTCAGAGTATTGAACTGAAGAAAGAAGAGGTTGTATTTGCTGCCCCCAGCAGTCATCCCTATTGCCAGAAAACAAGCGGGAACCGCCAGCCTTCTCTTAACAGCGCACAGCTTCTGGAACACTTTTGCAGCTCTCCTTTCATTCTGCAGCATAAAGGATCCTGCATCCGGTACCTGATAGAAGATTTTTTTGTTGATGAGAAATTTAACCCAACCGTTGCCTGCATGACTTCCCATGTCCAGTCAATCTGTGATATGGTATCCAGTAATATTGGGGTAGGGTTCATCCCTGTTGAATATCAACCCCCACACAAGATGATTACCTGCTTTTCACTGGAGCCGAAACTATATAGAATTCATTCAATTCTTTATCGAAAAGATTTAATTATGACTCCGCCTCATAAATGCCTAATTGATTTGGCTAAGGAATATGTAAATACCAATTGGAACCATTTTTAAGGCAAAAAAGAAGGATTCTTCAATTTGAAGACTCCTTCTTTTTATTAAGCGATTTTTACCCCTTCTTCAGGGATTCCACCTTTATTCAATTCCTGACACCCGGGTCTGGCAAATCAGATTACCAGTGTAGCCGGAGTATAAACTCTGGCCGCCAGCTCCGAATCAATGAGATAAAGTCCCTTTGCATCGGTGCCGAACAGATCATATCTCTTAATGATCTCATCTGTATTCTTTTCCTCTTCACTCTGTTCCTTTACAAACCAGTCAAGGAACTGCATGGTACGGAAATCCTTCAACTCATAAGCGGCTCCATAGATATCGTGGATTGCAGCTGTCACTTTGATTTCATGCTCATACGCTTCCACGGCGGGCTGACGGAAATCAATGAAATTAAACGCAGGACCCTTAATATCTGTAAGAACGATCTTCTCCCCATTCTGAAGCAGATAATCCATGAAAAGCATGGCATGATCCCGCTCCTCCTGTGTCTGTATTTTAAACCAGTTTGCAAACCCGTTTAAATTCTTGTCTGCATAATAGTTTGATATATCCAGATATACGTATGCGGAGTATAATTCAAAATTAATCTGTTTGTTTATCTTAGCAACAATCTCTTTGTTAAGCATAATCTTAATCCTCCTTTATCATATAAAAAATAATTTTACAAACAATGTTGTCCAATTTTTGATAATAATTTAGTTACTATCAAATATCTTAACTTGTTTATTACTATATTCTAACATTTTTAATAATATTTTTCAATATGATATACAAAAAATAGGCATGCCTAATTTACCAAACGGATAATGGCATTAAGTTCTCTCCCGGACTGTTTTTTCAGGCTCTCCTCAGTGTAGTTCTCCGTATGCGGGCTATTTTATTTCGATATTCGACTCGTTTAAAATTTTCCTATTAAACGAAAAAGAACGAAACCATAACAGTCCCGTTCTCATTTTTATATTATTCTCCAAAAACAGCTTTATAGTCTGCAACAAATTTATCAATTCCCTGATCGGTCAGCGGATGGCGGATCATCTGTGCCAGTACGCTGTAGGGAACCGTAGCAATATCAGCACCTGCCTTTGCACAATCAATTACATGAATGGGGTTACGGATACTGGCTGCAATGATCTCCGTCTCAATTCCGTGCTGAGTGAAAATTTCCATAATGTCACGGATTAAATCAATCCCGGGCATGGAAATATCATCCAAACGGCCTAAGAACGGTGATACATAGGTCGCTCCCGCACGCGCTGCAAGCAAAGCCTGAGCCGCTGAAAATACAAGAGTTACATTTGTTTTGATTCCCTCTGCGTTTAAAACCTTTACTGCCTTTAATCCCTCTGCTGTCATGGGGATTTTTACTACCATGTTGGGGTGAATGGCTGCAATCTCCCTTCCCTCGATGATCATGTTGTCCGCATCCACTGTGGTTGCTTTTACTTCACCGCTTATGGGACCATCTACAATGGAAGCAATCTCTTTAATTACTTCAGAAAAAACTCTTCCTTCTTTTGCAATCAGGGATGGGTTCGTCGTTACTCCGCAGATGATTCCCATATCATTTGCCGTTTTTACATCTTCCGTATTTGCCGTATCAACAAAAAATCTCATGACAATTCTCCTTATCGTTCCGGTCTTCTCATCTATTAGTCAATTTTACAAAATTCAATTTTTTCTCCATTTGGACCTTCAAAAAGGAAGAAACGGTTATTTCTTGGAGCGAACATTTCATTGGATTCAATTCCGTTTGTGATCATATGGTGACCCTGTGCCCGAATTTCCTCATAGGCTTCGTCCAGATTTTCACAGGTCAGGGCAATGTGATCGATGCAGCCAGCCGGTTTTTGTTCCTGACGTCTGGGATAATATTCAATCACACAGGTCTGACACTGAAGCATTCCTCTGACACCATGATCAACCAGTCTTATAAATCCCAGATTCTCATAGAAGGAAACGGTTAATTCTGGTTCATCTGTAGGAATTGCTACATGAGCAATTCCTGACGGTATATTCTTTAACATCTCACAGCTCCTATACAAGCAGACTTTTTATGTATTCAAGAATTGATGCATCCTTACAATTTGCAAAAAACAGTTCTTTAAACTTTTCACCGCCCAAAGCACCCTTTACCAGTTCCTGGTCAAGTCCCTTTAAGCAGGTAATAAGATCTTTTAAATTATTTTCTCTCACTCCGTCTAAAATCTTTTTGTTGCGCTGTTCCGGAACTGCCCGTTCTCTTGGATAGCCCTGGCCGCTTTCTTCTGAAAACAGTTTTTCAAAGGCGTATTCCAAATTCAGCTCCGCACCCCAGCCAAAGCCCTTTGCAAATGGCATGGCGATGGCATTTCCATCATTGATCTGGGCAAACATGTAGCCGTCGCTTGGATCCGTTACCAGACCGCAGATCACACCTGGAAAACTGTTTAACGCCAACATGGCTCCCTGTCCGGTTCCGCAGCCGGTCACTACATAGTCCGCCGCCTTGGAATTTAAAAGGATTGCTGCGAGGATTCCATTTTGCACATAGGTAAGGGAGCAGCCATCCTCTGATGAATACATACCGTAATTATCCACTTCGTAGCCCTTTGTGTCTGCCACTTTCTTTAAACTGGCGTAAATTAGTCCATTTTTTCCAGCCTGACTGTTCTCGTTAATCAATGCAATTCTCATCTGTTTAATACTCCTTTTATCTGATTATATACCTGTTTTTCACTAAGTCCGTACTCTTCCAGCAAATCCTCCGGCTTCCCGGACTGTCCGAAGCGGTCTTCCACTCCGATCTTTTTAAAGGACACATTACACTTATTATTTAACAGAACTTCTCCTACTGCATCTCCCAGTCCGCCAATGGTGCTGTGTTCTTCTACTGTGATGACATGATTACATCCGGAAACATATTTTAAAATGCACTCTTTATCAATTGGTTTGATGGTATGCATGTTTATTACCGTAATACTGATTCCTTCTGATTCCAGTCGTTTTGCACTTTCCAAAACAGTAGCCACCATAATTCCACATGCAAAAACAACCGCTTCTTTTCCTTCTTTTAAAACATTTGCCTTACCGATTTCAAATGGCATATCCTCTTCAAATACAGGGCTTGGAAGTCTTGCCAGTCTTAAGTAAGCCGGGCCTTTCATTTCTGCCACTGCTTTTACAGCACGATGAGTCTCATTGGCATCACAGGGAACCACTACAGTCATTCCAGGAATTACCCGCATCAAAGCCATATCTTCAATTGCCTGATGACTTCCGCCGTCTTCTCCCAGTGTGATTCCAGAATGAGTCATGCCAAGCTTTACGTTAAAATTGGGATAAGCGACTCCATTACGAACCTGTTCATAAGCACGTCCTGCACCAAATATGGCAAATGTACTGCAAAATGGAATATAACCCATGGTAGACAATCCTGCACTCATATCAACCATATTTGCTTCAGCAATTCCCGCATTGAAAAACCGCTCCGGAAATTTTGATCCAAAGGTTGCTGTCATGGTTGCATGAGCTAAATCCGCATCAAGCACAACCACCTTCTCATTTTCTTCTCCAAGATTGGCAAGGGCTTCTCCGTATGCCACTCTGATTGCTTTTAACTCACTCATGTCTAACCCTCCAGTTCCTTTAATGCCTGTTGTCTCTCTTCTTCGTTAGGTGCTTTCCCATGCCAGCCTACCTGATTCTCCATAAAGGAAACACCTTTTCCTTTTACTGTATGGGCCAGAATGCATTTTGGTTTTCCTTCCATCGTACTGATGGAATAAGCTGCCAGTACCTCTTCTAAATTATTTCCATCAGGAAGCTCCATTACCTGAAAACCGAATGCCTTGAATTTAGAGGATAAATCTCCTAAAGACATAACCTGGTCATTGGCTCCGTCAATCTGTAGTCCATTGTTATCAATCATAATGGTCAGATTGTCTAGATGATAGTTGGCAGCAGCCATGCATGCCTCCCATACCTGTCCTTCCTGCAATTCACCGTCACCTAAAAGAGCGTAAACCATAATATCCTTTTTCTGAGCCTTTGCACCTAGAGCCATACCTACAGCAATGGAAATCCCCTGTCCCAGGGAACCGGTTGAGGCATCAATACCAGGCACTTTTTTTGCATCAGGATGGCCCTGAAGAATGCTGTGAAGCTGGCGGAAGTTTTTAAACTCTGCCTTATCAAAAAATCCCATCTCTCCAAGTACTGCGTAATAACAGGGTGCGGCATGGCCCTTGCTCAGCACAAACCGGTCACGGTCTTCCATATCCGGATTCATTGGATCCACTTTCATCTGTGTATAAAAGAGCCCTGTCATCAGTTCCACTGCCGATAAGGAGCCTCCCGGATGACCACTGGCTGCATCGGCAGTCATGTTAATAATATCCTTGCGGATTTCCCTGCATATCTTCTTTAATTCTTCTATGTCCATCATGTCCTTATGCCTCCGTCTTTTCTATGTAAATTTTTATTTTCTCATAGAACTTCTCTTCTTTAAATAATCCACATATACTGCACCCAGAATTACAAAGCCTTTTACCACGAACTGCCAGTAGCTGTTGATTTTAAGAAGGTTCATTCCATTATTTAAAACGCCAATGATGAGAACACCAATTACGGTTCCCCCTAACGTACCGATACCTCCGTTAAAACTGGTTCCTCCTAAAACAGAAGCTGCGATTGCATCACGTTCAAATCCCTCACCCACGGACGGCTGACCGGAATAGAGTCTTGCTGCCAGAACCACCCCGGCAAGCGCTGCCATAATTGCGCTTATTACATAGACTCTCACCTGAATCCATTTGGTGTTCACACCGGCGTATTTGGCTGCCTCTTTGTTGCCTCCTGTTGCATAAACATGGCGTCCAAAGGAGGTGCGATTCATAATAAAATACAGAATCACAAAGGCTACTCCTACAAAGATCACAGGTATGGGCACTCCCAGAAAGCTTCCCACTCCCATATTGTTAAATGCTTCGTTATTGGACTGTGCGGGCTGCCCACCAGTTAAAATATAGCTGACACCACGAACTATAATCTGCATGGACAGTGTCACAATAAAGGGAGGCAGTGTGGTGTGGGATATTACAAATCCGTTCATAAATCCAATTACTGCTCCGAATAACAGGGGAACCATAAATACTGCAATAAGCGGCAGTCCGCCATTTCCGCATCGTACAGCAATTACTCCAGCCGCTGCCACAACAGAACCCACAGATAAATCGATTCCTCCGCATATTAACACGCATGTAATACCAAAAGCGATAAAGCAGTTGACACACACCTGTCGTAAAACACTGAATAAATTATTTTTTACAAGAAATGTATCGGTCGTGATTGATAATAAGACACATAAGAAAACCAGGGCGATCATGGCTGCCATATTCCGTTTCAGCCAGATCAGTAAGGGATTGGTGTTCCAGAGGCCCGGTGCTTTTAACTGCTCTGTCTCTGATTGATTCTTCTTGCTTAGCATGTTGTATGTTCTCCTCCCACTGCATATGACATGATCATTTCCTGCGAGCTTTCCGTTACCGTCTGATCGATGATTCCCGCCAGACATCCTTCCCTCATAACAGCGATCCGGCTGGAATTGTTGATGATTTCAGGAAGTTCTGAAGAAATCATAATGATGGAAACCCCTTCTTCCGCCAGGGTATGCATCAGTTTATAAATCTCAGCCTTTGCTCCCACATCAATTCCCCTTGTTGGCTCGTCCAGTATCAGGACCTTGGGCTTTGCGGCCAGCCACTTTGATATGACGATCTTTTGCTGGTTTCCGCCGGATAATTCTCCCGCAGTCTGTTCTGTGGAAGCCATCTTAATAGAAAGCTTCTGCTTAAACTCATCAACGATACTCTTCTCTTTCTTCTTATACACCTGTAACCGCTGTATATATTCAGAAAGCACCTGAAAAGTCAGGTTAGTTGCAATGCTGTGCCCCAGAAAAAGACCCTGCTCCTTACGTTCTTCCGGCACAAGGGCAATGCCTGCCAAAATGGCATCCTTCGGTTTTTTAATCGTAAGCTGTTTTCCCTCCAGCCAGACTTCTCCTGACTGTATGCTGTCTATTCCGAATATTGCCAGTGCAAGCTCTGTACGCCCAGCTCCCACCAATCCGGAAAATCCAAGTATTTCCCCTTTTTTCAATGTAAAGCTGATATCAAAAACTTTATCGGTTGTTAAATGTTTTACCTCCAGGATTACATCGCCCCCAATGACGCGCTCATTCCCGTACATATTGTTAAACTCGCGTCCAACCATCATGCTGATCAGTTCATTTTCTGTTGTTTCACTGGTCTGCCTGGTTCCGATGAATTTACCGTCCCGGAGCACAGTAACGGAATCGCATACCTTAAAGGTTTCTTCCATACGGTGTGATATGTAAATCATGGCAACTCCGGCTTTTTTCAAACGGTCAATCTGGGAAAACAGATTATCCGTCTCACTTTTCGATAAGGAAGCAGTTGGTTCATCAAGAATTAAAATTTTCGCCCCTTCGCTGACTGCTCTCGCAATCTCGATCATCTGCTGCTGGGCTACAGACAAGCCGCGGATCAGCATTCCGGAATCCAGTTGAAGTCCCAAAGCATCGAGAGCTTTTTGGGCCTCCTTTTTCATTCTCCGGTAATCCACCATTTTCAAATGATTCTTCGGTTCCCTTCCAAGAAAAATATTTTCTGCAATGGTCATCTCCGGAATATTAGTGATTTCCTGATGAATAAAACTGACTCCGAAGGTTCTGGCATCCTCTACATTTCTGATGGAAACCTCTTTTTGGTCCATAAAAATCGTGCCGGAATCTGCACTGATAATGCCGCCTAAAATTTTCATCAGAGTTGACTTTCCTGCACCATTCTCTCCCATAAGAGCCCGGACTTCTCCGGGCTTTATGGAAATACTGACTCCGTCAAGCACAACATTGCGGCCAAATGCTTTTCCTACTCCTGTTCTGCATTCATCGCTTCGGGTCAAAGTTTTTACGGATTACTTGCCAACGTTTTCTTCCGTAATAATAGACATGGGTACTACTACCTTCTCTTCGATTGTCATACCAGAAAGCAGTCTGTATGCGCTCTCAATACAGGTAGCTCCGATTCCGGCCGGATCCTGTGCGGCAGATGCCACCATCTCTCCTGAACGGATAAATCCTTTTCCTTCATCAGATCCATCAATGGAAACAACCTTCGTCTTATCCAGACGTCCCGCTTCTTTTAATGCTGCAATCGCTCCTCTTGCAGTGGGATCATTGATTGTGAATACACCGTCAATAACCGGATTAGCGTTGATAAAATCAACCATAATCGGCTGAGAATAATCGGACTTTGGCTTCTCTACGTCCTTTGTCTGAATGATTTCAATTCCCGGATAATTTTTCATTTCTTCTTCGAAGCCAGACTGGCGGTTATAACAAACTTCTGTTGTACTGTATGTAATTTCAACTACTTTGCCTTTTCCATCTAACGCCTTAGCCAGTGCCTGTGCACAAAGCTTTCCTGCTTCAATATTATCAGAAACAACGGTACACTGAACCAGTTCCGGATTCTTTACCGCGGTATTAAATGCAATTACCGGAATTCCTGCTTCCTTACAGGCTTCCAGTGTCGCTCTTACGCCTTCGGAGTTAATCGCTGAAATACAGATCACATCACACCCCTGATTGATCATATCCATAACATCATTCATCTGCTTGTTCTGATCCCCGCCTGCATCCTGTATGATGAGTTCATCTTCTGGATTCTGAAGTGATTTTTGCATTGCCTCTTTAATCTGAATGAAGAAAACATTGGTTAAATCCGGTGCAGAAACTCCGATTTTAACAGGCTTTTGCTTTGCCTCTGTCCCCTTTGCTTCGGAAGACACAGCCGCAGTTGTCTGCGCCTCACTTTGTGACGGGGCTGAATTGTTTGCAGTTGAACTGCAGGCAGCCAAAGAAATTACCATCATAGCTGATAATACAATTCCAATAACTTTTTTCATAATAATCCACCTCTCAACACGTTTAATTGTTAAATTTCATACTTTTTTAGGTACATTTGTTAAAAACATTGTATGATATCATTCTTATAAGCTTCCCGGGCTTGCTTTTATTGTATGCTGTCATACAATATCGTAAGATCATAATACAACTTTGCTCTAAATTTGTCAACATTATTTTTAAAATTATACAAAACACACAAAATGTAGTCATACACCATACTACATTTTTGTCTTACAACTCAAAAAAAAGGCCAGGGAGTCAATTTAACTGACTCCCTGGCCTTTGCCCGATATCTTACTATTTTTCTTTCTTTTTCTCCCACATTGCCCAAAGGGTACCTGCCACGCAAATGGATGAATAGCAGCCAGTCAGGATACCAAAGAACATTGGAAGTGAAAATTCCATGATGGACTCAATGTGGAAATAAACAGAAGCCACCATTAGAATTAATACACAGAGCCCGGTTGTAAAGGAGGTATTAATGGATCTCCCCAGTGTCTGTGATGTGCTTACGTTAACCAGTGTATCCACCGGCATCTTAGGATCACGTCTTCTGTTTTCACGAATTCTGTCGTAGATTACAATCGTATCGTTAATGGAGTAACCAATGATGGTTAAAACCACCGCAACAAAAGCATCATTTAACGGAATCTGGAATAATACAAATACAAAGAATACCACAATAACATCATGGACCAACGCAATCATCGCCGTTATTCCTGCAGAAAGACCGGATATAACGGAAAAACGAATCCAGACATATCCAACAATAAAGATCAGTGACAGTATAATTGCCACCGCGGCGTTCCTAAGCGCTTTCGCTCCGATGTAAGGTTCTACGACAAACGTTTCAGACAGCTTTGCATCATCTTTGCCAATGGTATCGTTAATCGTATCAGTAATGGCCTTCTGCTCTTCTGGTGAAATACCTGCATTTCCAGCAAGTGTAACAGACAGCCTCTTTAATCCGGTCATGTTATCTTCCTTAATCTGAACGGTTACCGGACGCTTGGTCTCTTTTTCAATGGCTTCCTGCATTTTACCGGTATCAGCCTGGTCAGAAACGGAATAAGACAGAACCGCACCGCCTTTAAACTGGGTATCCAGCTTCACTCCGAAGAAGAAGCATCCTGCGATACCGGACAGGATAACAAATCCTGAGATAATAGCAAATATATATTTCTTCTGATAGAAAGGAATGATTTTTTTATCTTTTCTGATTCTAAACCACTTCTCATTTCTCCAGAAATCAGACTGAATCAGTGACAGAATCAACTGCTTGGATACGGATACACCAATCAGAAGATTTACGACCATACCGACCAGCAGGGTATAACCAAAGCTTAGCATGGTTCCTGATCCAAAGATCATTAAGATTACTGCTACAATTGCAGTTGTCACATTCCCATCCAGTACAGATGAAAACGCATTCTTATATCCGGAAATAACAGCGTTCTTTATCGATGATCCTTTTTTTAGTTCATCTGAAATACGCTCTGAAATAATAATATTGGTATCCACCGCCATACCAAGAGTCAGAATAATACCTGCAATTCCCGGAAGGGTCAGGGTATACTGTGGAACAGATACTGCCAGCATCTGAATCACCATCTGTAAAAGCAGCGTGATACACGCAACCAACCCAGGCATACGGTAGAACATGATCATAAACAGGCAGATTAATAAGAATGCAACCAATCCTGCATATACCATGATTGTAAGGGCATTGCTTCCCAGGGATGGGCTAATGGTTGAAAAGTTGGTTGTTTTTAAAGAGAATGGAAGTGCACCGGCATTAATTTTTTCAGCCAGAGCCTTGGCTTCCTCATAGGTCTTCATACCGGTAATCACCGCCTGACCTCCTGAAATCTGGTTCTGCACCGTAGGATTGGAAATCAGATTATTGTCCATATAAATACCGATTCTTTTTCCGATCAGTTTTCCTGTCGCATCTTCAAACAGCTTTGACCCATTGCTGTTAAAGCTGAGGGCTACCACATAAGTCTTAATTCCTTTTGATGTATTGGTCTGTGGAGTTGCTTTCTGAACATCCTTTCCCTGAATTAATACAGTTCCATCCGGGTCCTTAAATGTTAGCTCTGCCATCTCACCTAACTCTGATATGGCATCTTCCGGATTGAAATCTGTCTCTCCCGATTTCCATGGAAACTGTACAATGATGTAACCTGCATCCTTGTCCACAGTCACTTCACGATCCGAAATATTCTGACTGTCCATACGGCTTTCAATTACTTCTCTCGCCGCCTCAAGTTCCTGAGCAGTAGGCTTACGGTCTAATTTCTGAGGCTCAAAAATAGCTTCTACACCGCCTCTTATATCAATACCAAACCGCATATCAAAGATTCCTTTAATACTTTCTCCCGCTCCAAATATAGCGATACAAACAAAGGCTGCAATCACTAAAAATATCGCAGCAAGCATTTTCTTTCCTGGCTTCATAAGTTTTCCTCATTTTCTTATTAATTTTCAATCTGCCATAGCCTGCCTGCTGCTTCTTTCTCTCCGTCCGAATTATGAATATAACGTATCACAAACATCCGGCTTATAAATCCCTCCCGCATCAGAACGGTGCGAAGCGACCATAAAGCAAAGGGAGTTAATAAGAAGAATGTTTTTAAACATATATAATTAAGAGCTAAGATTTTAAGGGTTGAACGACTTGTAAAATTTAGTAATACATCACCCAGAGTTTCCTCTTCCAACACATCATTTGGTTCAATCATTGTATCGAATATGCTATGACGGAGGTCATCATTGGAAATAGTGCCTACTGAAAAAAAGCCAGGATGTCCAAAACCCTTGACCACTCCAACTGCATTCAGTTGTGTAACCAATACTGCCGCGCAAAACAAGCATGCCAGTACCAGACGGAATATTCTGGACTTTTTCCTCCCGATTTCCAATGTAATGCCTCCCGCTGCGGGTATTTTTCCATTCCCCGCATACTTCTTTATTCTTGTTGCATTGTATCATATATGGATTAAAATGCAACGTTAATATACTGACAAAATTCCACATTTTTGGCAGAAATTTTACCAGTTCAATTATCGGTTGATAATTACATTCATATCTGTGTTAATCAATGAAATATGACGTTTGGCATAGAGTTCTGCCACCTCTTCATCCCGCGCCTTTAATGCTTCCACAATGTTATGGTGTGCCCGGATTGCGTTCTGGGCGTTCTGAGGCACCTGAAATGTTCTTAAGCGGAAATCACGAATGCATTCATCAATTTTTTTGCTCATAAACATGAGCATCTTGTTTTTGCTGGCCTCCACAATCTGCCGATGCAGCCGTTCATCGTATTTTGCCATGCCGGCAAAGTCGTTCTCTTCTACGGCCCGGATAAACCGGAAATGGGTCCGTTCAATCTGCTCTAACTCCCCATCCGTTGCCCGCTTGGCGATAATTCTGGCGCACAAAGGTTCCACCGCACTTCTAACTTCGATGTAATCCTTTAATTCTACTTCATTTTTAAGAAACCACTCAGCCAGTTCCTCCTGACCTAATTCCTTTTTGCTGACCAGAAATGCTCCCCGACCAGGCTTAATCTCTACCAGCCCCCTGGCCTCCAGAATGCGGAATGCTTCTCTGACTGTTCCTCTGCCAACGGTCAGTTTCTCACACCATTCCTTTTCTGTAGGCAATTTCTGCCCAACCAAAATTCCATCTGCTGCAATATAATCCTTCATGCTGTTTACTACCTGCTGTACAATGGGAATTCTGGAAAGTTCTTCCATTCAATTCACTCCTTTTCATTTATGTCTTTTGTCTAAATCTTTCATGCTGTCATACAATCATTGTATCACATCTGAAGTAAACTGCAAACATAAACGTGTCCATTTACATTTCCTGTGTACATGTCGGACAATTATTGGGATTACTTGGGGAATTAGAATGGTTTTTTTATGGTAATAATTTTCTTAACAGCAGCTCCAGTTGCTCTCTCTCCTCTTCATTTAAGCGGGACAGCAGTTCCCTGTTTCCATCTTTTATTGATTCTTCTGCATGGTGTCTTCCTTTTCCTGACAGAGAATACCTGGGGAAGCCGTCCTCCTCTTTCTCTTTTATAATATAATGCTTTTTTTCAAGCGTTTCTAAACTTTCCTTTAATTTCTCAAATTCAATACCGGTATTCGCTTCCAGTTCCTTCAGAGACTTCTGATCAGCCTGGAACAATGTTCCCATTACCAGTACTCTGTTTCTTTTACCGCTATGACTCTGTTCTTCCTGGCTGAACAGACGGTTAAATCCAATTTTATAATAAAGCAGAATTCTGCCGTAAGACGGAGCGTACTCTGCCTTCTGCTGCTGACCGGAGATTTCTTTTTCTTTTTCTTTTTCTTTTTCTTTTCCCTAACTTTATTATATCCTTCCGGGGAGTCCATGTCAACAGACAGTTACTGATGGAATGGTACCTGCAGATAGGCAATGCCCAACTCCCCTGTAATGGGATTGGTATAAATTTCACATTCCACATCATAAACCTCGCCAATCAGCTGCGTAGTCAGCACCTCCTCTGGCGTTCCATGAGAAACCACTTTTCCCTGCTTCATAACATAAAGATAATCACAGTATTCAGCAGCAAGCTCCAAATCATGCAGAGCAGCAAGGGTGCCGACATGCATTCCCTTGACAATGGATAAAATCTGCAGCTGGTATTTAATATCCAGATGATTGGTCGGTTCATCCATAACCAGAAAGGAAGGCTGCTGTGCCAAAGCACGTGCCAGTATGACACGCTGCTTCTCACCTCCCGACAGGGTAAGGTAGCTGCGATTTTCATATCCGGACAAGCTAACCTGCTCCAAAGCATCTCTGACAATTTTATAATCCTCCTCTGAATCACCCTCCATAAATTTTTTGTAGGGAGTCCTTCCCATAAGGACCATTTCCTGAACTGTAAAATCAAAGCTAAGATCATTAAACTGACCAACAACACCCATAACACGAGAAACCGACTTGGGTTCTGATTTCACCACATCCAGATCGCCCAGATAAATGCTACCCTGCCTGGGCTTAATGACCTTGTAAATACTCTTGAGCAGCGTGGATTTCCCACAGCCATTGGGTCCTATTAAACCAACAAACTGTTTATCTTTCACTTTAATAGAAATATCCTTTACAATCTCGGTATTGGATAACGTAACAATCATATTCTTTGCCTGAAGATCCACCCTATTTTCCTCCAAATCCATATCCCTTTTTCATTAGCATATACAGAAACATCGGAGCGCCGATTATGGATGTAATAATGCCAATGGGCAGCTCACTCTGATGAATCAATGTACGCGCAAAAACATCCGCCCAGATGAGAAAGACAGCGCCAAACAAAGCAGAAGCCGGAATCAGTCTTTTATGATCTGTTCCTACCACCCCTCTGACAATATGCGGAATAATTAATCCCACAAAACCGATGGTACCGCAGCTGGATACTATAATTCCCGTAACTAATGCAGAAACCAGCATATAAATGCGAAGATACCGGTTTAAGGAAATGCCCAGTGTAACAGCCGCTTCACTCCCTAACAGCATAGTATTGAGCACACGAAACTGGGTTAAGAAAAACACAACAGCAATTCCTATACTGATTGCTGTCAAAGGAAGCTTCTCCCATGTTGCAGACGCTATGCTTCCCATGGTCCAGAAAGTTACTGTTTTAATACCTTCCGCATTATTTGCAAAATAGACAATAAAATTAGAAAACGCATTACACAGCGCATTGATCACCATTCCTGTAAGCACCAGTTTGACAGAGGTGATCTTTCCCCCCATACCAGCAATAACCATCACCAGGATAGCGGCTCCAAAGGCCCCTGCAAATGCCCACGCAGCTACCCCCAGCTGGCCCAGCGCCCCCGGAATACCAAACCCCAGCAAAATAGCAAAGGTAGCGCCTAAGGCACCTCCCGAGGAAATACCCAATATGTAAGGGTCTGCCAACGGATTTTGTACGGAAGCCTGCATTACCGCGCCGCATAGCGAAAGCCCGATTCCAACCAGCATTGACATCAGTGCCCTGGGCAGACGGATATGCCAGATAATATCTGCAAAAGAGGCTTGAGAGAGCCCCTCTAATGAACCAAATTTCATACCAGAACTCTTATAAAGCAGAATTTGAAACGTTTCTTTAAGGGAGATAGGCACTTGTCCAATGGATACCGAACAGCCGACTGAAAATACAATAAAAACCATTAGCGCCATAACCAACGGTACAAACGCCTTATGCTGAATGCTCTCTTTTTTTCTATTCTCTGCTGTTATGCTGCTTTGTGTCTTCATGATGATGCTCCTTAGTTATTAACGTATTTGTATAAATAGACGCTTTCCTATCCCTTTTTAGTTAGTCTCTTCTAACCATGCATCAATATATCATACCCCACTACAGCTGTCAACACAATAATCATTCCATGGATCAGGTAAAACCTTGAAAACAGGTTGACAAATCTAATGTTTTTACAGTATACTTTTTAAGTTAGTTAATGCTAACTAATAATTAATAAAGGAGAAATACATTTGAATATTATTAGGAAAAAACTATTTGCCGGCATTTCGTTACCCATTCTTATCGTTGCAGGATTAGTTGGATGCACCACCAGCTCTTCCTCTTCTAATACAGAAAACACAACTCCAAAAGAGGAGACTGTTGATTCTCAGACTTACCAGCAGTCCGGCTCCGCCTCCTATCCCTTAACCGTGTCCAATTACAGCATCAATGATGGCAACTGGACAGCCAAGCAGCAGGTTTTTAAAGCCGCACCCACACGTGTGGTTGCCAACAACCAGTCCACAGCAGAACTGCTGATTCGTTTGGGTCTGACAGACACCATAGCAGGCGTTGCCGCCCTTTACGGTGAAGTCTCTGAAGATATTGCAAAAGAGTTCTCCAGCATCCCCGTACTCGCCAATGATTATGTCGGAAAAGAAGTAACTCTGGGCGCAAATCCCGATTTAATTATCGGTCGCGGTGACTTGTTTGCAGACTCAGAATGGGGTGTGGGAAGCGTTGCTGAATTAAATTCTTTGGGCATTAATACTTACATCTTTAACACCTGCAAAAAAGGCGCAACCGTTGACGCTTTGTTCCAGGATATCGAAGAGCTTGGTAGAATATTTAGTGTACAGGATAACGCCTCCACCTTTGCTGACAGCCTTCATTCCAGGATTAACCGGTTAACGGAAACGCTCTCAGGCGTTGCGCGTCCTCTTACTTATGCCTATGTATCCTACAGTGATGGTGACATTTCGGTCTATGCAGCAACCTCTGATACGTTCCAGAATGATGCGTTGAACATTATAAATCTGGACAACGCTTTTAAAACTGCAACCGGTGAAATTACACTGGAACAGCTTGTTTCAACCAATCCTGATGTTCTATTGATCTCTCGTTACACAGGTGGCCCCGATGCAGAAAAATCTGTTGAAGAAATTTATAAAATATCCGCACTTCAGTCACTTTCTGCAGTCAAGAACCATCAGATTTACATCATAGACTTTAGCCAATTCTGGGGTTATAGCTACCAGATTTTAGACGGCGTAGAACAGCTCGCCTCGGATATGTACCCGGATCTTATTAACTGACGCCTGCATGGCGGTCAGTTTATAAGATCCGGGGATGATTCTATCTAAAATCCCAGCACCAACGCCTGATATCCCTTTAGTAATAACTTCTTCCCAGTCCCTCTGACCGTATCATAATTATTAAGTAAAACTTTCCGATACGGTTCTTCCAGTTCTATTTCCTGTTCTTCCGTCTTAAAGTTTCCTATGACAAGAATCCTCTCATGTTCCCCGTTTCTATAATAGGCCATCAGTCTTTCCATTTCTAAATATACGGGCATCAGCTTCCCGTAAACAAAGATATCTTTATATTCCTTATTTTTTCTTAAAGCAATTAATTTTTTGTAATAGTGAAATACGGAGTCAGGATCTGCTGCCTGGCATTCTAAATTAATAAGCTTATAATCCGGACTGACCGGGAGCCAGGCCGTCCCTTTGGTAAATCCGGCGTTTTCACTGTCATCCCATTGGAAGGGTACCCTTGCATTATCCCGACTGTAACGTTTTACAACCTCCAGTGCCTGTTCCGCGGATAAACCGTTTTCAAGTGCCACCCGGTATTCTTCCAATGTGGAAATGTCATCGAACTGGTCAATGCTGTCAAAAGGTACATTCTCCATACCTATTTCCTGCCCCTGATAAATAAAAGGGATCCCCTTTAACAGAAAATAAAGGGTTGCCAGCATCTTCTTCGCTTCATCAGAACATTCCCCCTCTGGAATATATCTGCTTACGCCCCTTGGTTCATCGTGATTTTCAATAATATTAGAAAGAAGCCCGATTCCCTCTGCCCGGTCCTGGCTGTCAAAACAGCATTTCCTGTAATCATCAGGAGTAACAGGGCCATTGTCATACCAACCCTTCTCGCTGGCTCCAAATATGGTCTGATTAAAATCAAAGATACTGGAAAAACACCCGTCTTCCCCTATAAATTCACGTAAGTCTTCCTTTTTCTCATTAAAAACTTCCCCTACTGTAAAGGCATGATATTTTTTAAAGGAAGCGTCCCGCATCTCCTTTAAAAAATCCATAACACCTTCATTTTCTTTTAACATCAGCCTGCAGTCCGCCATCCCGTCTTCCCTGTCAGGCTCATAATCATGAAAAGGAAGGGCCTTCTTAATGTTCATGATGGCATCAATTCGAAATCCCGCAATTCCTATGTTAAGCCACCAGTTGATCATATCGTAAATTTTTTCCCGCACCACTGGGTTCTCCCAGTTTAAATCCGGCTGCTTTTTATGAAACAGATGAAGGTAATAAAGGCTGGTATCACCAATCCGTTCCCACGCACTTCCTCCAAAGTAGGACCGGATGTTAGAAGGTTCTCTCCCCTCTTTTCCTTCCCTGATATAAAAATAATCACCATATTCACCCTTAGGATCTTTCAGAGCTTTTTGAAACCATTCATGTTCATCGGAGCAATGGTTCACCACCAGATCAAGCAAAATATAAAGTTCCCTTTTCTTTGCCTCTGCAATCAATTCTTTTAAATCTTCCATCGTGCCGAATCGGGGATCAATCTGATAGTAATCAGAAATATCATATCCCTGATCTGCAAAGGGAGACTGGTATATAGGCGAAAGCCATATAATATCAATTCCAAGCTCCTTTAAGTAATCCAGCTTTGAAATCACACCTCTTAAATCTCCTATGCCATCTCCATTGGTATCCTGAAAGCTCTTTGGATAAATCTGATAGGCAACCTTATCATGCCACCACTGTTTTTTCATGTCATATTTCTCCATTCAAGTTATTCCTTTTGCAGGTAATAGGCTGCTGCTTCATAAGGAAGCATCCTGCCTGGTCTTTCGTGCAAAGGATCATTATAGTTATGAATCAGGCACTTCACATTCTCACTTAAAAATTCTTCGGGTAAGGATACCGCTACTTCCTCATCAGAAAAATTGCAAACCACCAAAAGTCTTTCATCTCCCAGGCTTCGCAGATAGGCAAATACCCTGGTATCCTCTTTCAAGATCAACTGATAGCTTCCATAAACTATAATCTCATATTCCTTTCTTAACTTAATCAGCTTTCTGTAATAATGAAATACGGAATTTTTATCCGCCAGTTCCTTTTTCGCATTAATTTCCTTATAATTTGGATTGACAGCTATCCATGGGACCGCATCGGTGAATCCGGCATCCGGCCCATCATCCCACTGCATGGGGGTTCTTGCATGATCCCTGCTTTTGCACCGTAAATAGCGCATCATTTTTTCATGGCTTACAAGACCTTTTCCCGTAAGCTCCTCATAGGCATTCAGGCTTTCGATATCTCTAAACTGAGATAACTCTGTAAATGGGAAATTAGTCATTCCCAGCTCCTCCCCCTGATAAATATAAGGAGTTCCCCTCATCATATGAAGGCAGGTTGCCAGCATCTTGGCGGAAACCTCTCTGTAACGGCTGCTGTCATCTCCAAAGCGGGACACGGCTCTTGGCTGGTCATGGTTATCCCAGTATAAGCTGTTCCACGCTTCTTCTCCCAGCTCCTCCTGCCATCTGGAGAAAATCTGTTTTAATCTTAGCAGATCCGGCTTTTTATCCGTCCACTTTAACAGTTCTCCATCCCCTTCTACATGCTCAAAATGAAACACCATATTTAACTCATGTTCCTCGGCACCTGCATATTTTCTGGCTTCCTCCACCGTAACCCCGGCAGTCTCGCCAACTGTCATCAAATTATATTTAGAAAGAACCTTTTCATTCATTTCCTTTAAATAGGTATGAACCTTAGGTCCGTGAACTGTGTGAGGGCTAAAATCTCCATAAAGCCCTTCCTTCACTATCCCGTCCGGAAGATCAGGATTCTTGGATATCATACTGATCACATCCATGCGAAAGCCATCAATTCCTTTCCTGCACCACCAGTCCATCATCTCAAAAACCTCATTCCTGACGGCCTCGTTCTCCCAGTTTAAATCCGGCTGCTTGGGTGAAAACAAATGAAGGTAATACATGCCGGTCTTCTCATCCTGCTTCCATGCAGAACCTCCAAAGCAGGAACCCCAGTTATTAGGCGGTACACCCTCTCCTTTTCCCTCTCTCCAGATATAGTAATCCCGGTAAGGATTCTCTCTGCTGCTCCGGCTCTCCAAAAACCACGGGTGCTCATCAGAGGTATGATTCACCACCAGATCCATAATAATTCTGATTCCGTTTTCATGGGCTTCCATTAAAAGATCATCAAAATCACTCATGCTTCCGAACTCATCCATAACCTTTTTGTAATCACTAATGTCATATCCATTATCATCATTAGGAGATTGATAGATGGGAGAAAGCCAGATCACATCAATTCCTAATTCTTTTAAATATGGGAGTTTCTCCCTGATCCCGTTTAAGTCCCCGATCCCATCTCCATTGCTGTCTTTAAAGCTTCTGGGATAGATCTGATACACAATTGCTTCTTTCCACCATTTTCGTTCCATTGAGGACTCCTTTCTATTATTTGATTGCCCCTTCTACCATTCCCTGTATGATTTGCCTCTGGGCGCATAAGAACAGAATTACAATGGGAATCATAGCCAGAAATGCTGCAGCCAGGATTAGATCCCACTGTTTGACATAGGAACCTACAAAGCTGCTTACTGCAACAGGCAGGGTTTTGATTCTTCCATTGAGCCCCAGCATCAGAGAGGGAAGAAGATAATCGTTCCAGATCCAGATTCCGTTTAGAATCAGCACAGTCATCTGCACAGGCTTTAACAGTGGAAAAACGATCTGAAAGAACGTATTCTCAGGACTGCACCCGTCAATCCACGCAGCTTCCTCCAGTTCCTTTGGAATGCTCTTTATAAACCCATGAAGGATAAACACGGATAAGGAGCCTCCAAATCCCAGATAAGCTGTAATGATACCGGTATAACTGCTTAACAGGGGAATCCCTGTAAATTCAGACACCTTGCGAAACGTAGACAAAAGGGGAAGCATCACCACCTGAAATGGAATGACCATTGATGCCACAAACATCATGAAAATCACCTGTGACCATTTTGTCTTATTTCGAACCAGCACCCATGCAGCCATGCTGGAAAATAAAGTCAGTAAAATCAAGCTGACTACAGTTATGTACAAGGAACTTCCAAAGGATTTCCAATAGCTGAAATTCTGGTTGCCAATTACATTCTTTAAATTAACAAACAGCTGACCCCAGTCAGACGGAGGTGCTATGGGATTAATTACAATATCCGCACTTTTTTTAGCCGCATTAAATATAACAAGAATAAAAGGAGACAGCACAATCAGGGAAAGCATCAGACCAGCCAGTTCAGGAATCAGTTGTTTGGACTGCCTTGCATCCCATGTAATTTTATTACGCCCGTAATCCTCTTTCATAGTTCCACCTCCCTTTTCTTACTAATGGAGACCTGAGTAAGAGATACTGCTGCCAATATAAGAAAGAATACCACCGCTTTTGTCTGCCCCTCCGCATATCTGTTTCTGGCAATTGCCGTATTATAAATGTTAAGGGCCAGAAACTCTGTGGATGCCACTGCCTTTGCTCCCAGAATCCGGCTGGGTGCTCCATTTGTAATGGAATAATTTAAGTCGAACTGCTTAAAGGAATTGACCAGGGTAAGGAAAATACATACGGTAAAGGTATTGGCAATCATAGGCAGCTTGATATGTAAGAGGGTTTTTAACGCTCCTGCTCCATCTACCGCCGACGCTTCCAAAATATCTTTTGGAACGCCTTGAAGACCAGTGACATAAATCATCATAATATACCCGGCATACTGCCATGTGCTGACAATGAGAATTGCAAAAAAGGCCAGATTGGGATTGGTCAGCATGGAAACACTTCCTGCGATCAGGCTTGTAAATACTTTATTAAATATAAACTGCCAGACATACCCCAGTACAATTCCCCCGATTAAATTGGGAAGAAAAAATGAGGCTCTGTAGAAATTTCTTCCTCTTACTTCTGAAGTGCACAAAAGAGCCAGAAAAAATGCTGCAAAATTAACCAAAACCATATTTAAAACTGTAAATAAAAATGTAATGAGCAGCGAATATAAATAATCCGGCGCATGAAACATCTGCACATAGTTTTTAAGTCCTATAAACTGTGTAAACTTAATCCCATTCCAGTCCGTAAAGGAATAAAAAATACCAAATAAGAATGGGATCAGCACGGTTATGAAAAAAGCGCCTATGAGAGGCAACAGAAATAAACCATTTACGATCACCCGGTGCTTTCTTCCCGGAACCAGATAAAGACCAACCACAATCAGAAGCAACCCTCCTATCAGTAGTGGCCCCCTTCCCCAAAAACCCTGGTTGTAAAAATCAAAATACAGCCCACAGCAAACCATTACGGCGCCTATTACTGCCGGCAGAACATTTATTGTTTTTTTAGCTTTTCCCTCCATGCGACTTCTCCTTTATCTCTGCCTTGACGTTACCATATGGATATGGGCGGCTTTTGGCCGCCCTTTCCAGTTATTTTTTCACGTAGTCCGCAATAGCCGTCTGCATCATGTTCACAAATCCGTCCTTATCAATTTCACCTTTTGCATACAGCTCAAACAATTTACCGGTGGCATTCATGGAGATTCCTTCCGGCATCTTCGTCCATTCCCAGGAATAAGTATTGCCTGCATCCACATAGGTCTTTAAACTCATGGCCAAAGGAGTCTTGGGGCTGACTTTACAGGTGGTATAAGGAGAAATCATTCCGCAGTCACTTACCAGGCATTTCTGTCCTTCCTCTGTCAGGGCAAGTTCTTTCAAAAAGGCCTTGCATGCATCGATGCTGGTGCCTTTATTATATACAGCCCACCAGGATGGACAATCTGCAAGAACACCTTTCATCTCTTCCTTTGTAAATGCCAAAGGTGCGATTCCACAGCCAAACTTCACATTATAATCAGGAAGAGACGGATCAATCCAGTTCCCCTGAGTAATGAATGCAGTTTTTCCCTGTGCCCATAACGCAAGCTGATCATCATAGGTTCCGGATATCAGGGTATTCTTATCCGAGTAATCAAACAGCAGTTTCATAAAATCAGCAAACTGTCCCAGACGTCCTGCGTCCACCTTACCGGATTTTAACTGATCGATATAAGTGGTATCCCCTCTCTTTAATCCGCCTGATAAATAGTAACCAAACAGATGGTTTCCTGTTGACCAGTACATCTGACCGGATTCAGCCGCAACCGAACATACAGCGGTCAGTCCTAGCTCACTCTTCTTTTGATCAATGATCTCAAAAGCCTTCTTAAACCCGTCATAGTTGGTGAGAGAAGCGGGATCTATTCCTGCTGCCTTCAAAACATCTTTATTATATGTAATGCCATAACCTTCTACTGCATAAGGAAATCCTACGGTTTTTCCATCCGGTGACTTAAAACCGAACTCTGTCTGGGACGCCCACTCCTCCCCACTTAAATCAGTCATATAATCCTTCCAGGTCTGATAATCTCCTTCGCCTCCGAATACAAATAAATCCGGCATGTTTCCTGCTGCTAAGTATCCCTTCATGGTTCCATTGATGTCAACTCCGCCTCCAAGGGACTCAATTACAACCTCCTGACCGGTCTTCTCCTGATACTTTTTGGCAAATGCCTTTTTAACGGCTCGTCTATTTCAATTTTTCCGTTCACGATCCGAATGGCCTGCCCGCCGGACTTGGCCTGGCTTTCGCTCTTGCTGTCTGCTGACTGGCTACCAGCGGAGGATGCCACAGTTCCATCTGACTGTGCGCTCTTCCCACAACCTGCAAGTGACAAAACTGCCGCTGCTCCCGCCATTGCCATAACCCATAAATATTTCTTCATAATTCGCCCTCCATTATAAAATATGCTGTTAAATTTTGATATTTTAACACTTATATTGTAACTTATGCGCATAAGTTCTATATACAGTATATTAGCACTTTATAGATGATATAACAAGAGTTTTTTCATTCATTTTTTAAGTTATTTTTATAATAAACCACCGTTCATTGGTGATACATTGCTAGGTTGACCCGAAGTTCAGTTTCTTTTGATGGTTATTTCACTACCACTGACCAATATTGCCTCATTATTGCTAATCGGAGATAGGTTTAATATGGAAGAATAGGTGTCCACGATTTTCTGCCCACTTTTCTTAAAAGGTGAATTGGTATAGTGTGGCACAGTATAAAACTCCACCAAGCCTAAAGCATCAAAATTTTCTAAGTCAGGCGCTTTCTTTGCACTATCCATTCCTTTTGCATATTCAATGTTTGCAGATGCAACCATTGCCCCGGCAGATTCGCCGATATACAGTTTTCCGGCATTGACTTCATCAGTAATTATTTGATCTGCACCGGTTCTTTTCAATTCCTGCAACAAGAAGAATGTATTGCCCCCTGTCACGTAAATAAAATCGTTGTTTTTTATTTTGTCGGTTATTTCAGCAGTTGAAGCGGTTGATATATCCAACTCCTCAACAACCAGCCCCATCTTTTCAAGGGCCTTTCTTCCTTCTTCCACGTAAAATACGACCTTTTCCATTTTGCTTGCAGTCGGAATAAAGGTGACGGTTTTGCCGTTTAGGTCTTTCTCAAAGTCTGCAAATATGTCAGCTACATCCATAAAGGATGATGCCAAAAATAGTTTTTTCATAAGCCATTTAATCCTTTCTTTATAATCTTGATTACAGTATAATCTATAATGGTGTCAATTAGTGAAACCATTTATTCGAAAAGAGGAAATGCCATGAAAAAATCCCAGCGGCTTAATGATATGATGATATACCTCAATGATAAAAAGTCTTTTAACCTCAAAAGCATAATGGATCGATACTCTATATCCAAAAGTACAGCACTGCGGGATGTTCAGTCCTTAGAAGAAATAGGTATGCCAATTTACTCGACATCTGGACGAAATGGACACTATGGCATTCTTCCCAACCGTCTGCTATCGCCCATTGTCTTTAACATTGATGAAGTTAATGCTTTGTACTTTGCCATGCAGACACTCAACGCTTATCAATCCACCCCTTTTCATCTTAATGTCCAAAAACTAAAGCAAAAGTTTGAGGGGTGCATATCAGAAGAACGGATACAAAAGCTGCGGAAAATGGAATT
>JAQSYE010000012.1 GCA_029256305.1 Lacrimispora sp.
CGGCTCAGTGAATATTTGAATTATTCTCTGGAGAAAAGGCTTGCCTCTTTTATACTTACCCATAACAAAGATGGAATGTATGGGATTTCCCATACGGATGTCTCTGAGTATATGAATGTCAGCTACCGTCATGTGCTCTTTATCATGAAAAAATTTTGTGATGAGAGAATTATGAAAAAAGAGAAAGGATATTTTATCGCTGATTTTAAACGATTGCGGGAGATTGCGGAACGCTCTGAATAGATAGTATGGCTGAAGTTAGGTTAATCGAAGAATGGAATGCTGTAAAAAGTATATTCCAAATTACTATTGTTTCCTTTTCCATTTTTCGATATAATTGAAGTTACGGTTTTCTTTGTAAATGAGCAAAAAGAAAACAAAAGATTGGAATCGTGTATATGGAAGAGGAACATAAAGAAGATACGAGGAGCACTGGAATTCTGCCCTTTGAAGATGGAACTTCCTGCAGCTACCGGATTATAAAATCCAAGAGGAAAACCATGGCGCTCCAGATCTCAAAAACAGGGGAAGTAATTGTAAGACTTCCTCTGTCTTTGCCTTATCGCTATGGGCATGAACTGGTGCTAAAAAATCGCAGCTGGGTGTATGGGGCGGTGCAGAAGATAAAGTCTATACCAGCCCGGCACCAGTTCTCTTGGGCAGATGGAAGTGTTGTGCTGCTGTTTGGAGAAAAGCGCATGATTCGTATCTTGTATGATGTTAAGAGGAAAGGGATTCTAATAAAAGAATCTCCGTCAGAATTATTACTGACTGGTCCCATAGATGGGGAGGATATGGTCAAAACAGTGATTAAGCACTGGTACAGGCAGCGGGCAAGGCAGTATCTGGAGGAGAAAACCGCTGTGTGGTCGCGGATTATGAACACGAATTACGGCAGGATCGCCATTCGGGATCAGGCGACCAGGTGGGGGAGCTGCAGCGGAAAGGGCAATTTAAACTTTAACTGGAGACTTGTGTTGCTGCCGGAAGATCTCGCCGATTACGTGGTGGTACATGAGCTGGCCCATCGGTTTTACATGAATCATTCAAACGCGTTTTGGTCAGTTGTGGAAAAGGAAATACCGGATTACCGGTCGAGGAGGAAGAGATTAAGGGAATATGAAAGTGACATCTATCAGAAATATTAAAATAAAAACAAAGCTCATTTTATTAGGGGCAATCAGTATTCTGGGACTTTTATTTATTGGAACGGAATCTATTATAACGGCGAGCAAAATCAATGAAGCCAGTACGGTGATTTCCCAGTCGTGGGTGCCTGCTATCATCATTGCGGAAGAATTAAACACCAGTACAGCGGATTTCCGCCTTAAGGAATACAACCACGTGGTGACCTCAAACGGGGTCGACAAATCACAGCTGGAGCGGGAGATGGATGCCATAAAAACTGAAATTGACCGCTCTTTCTCCCAGTATGAGTTTTATATTACAGATGAGTCAGACCGCCGGCTGATGAATGAGGCCAAAGATAACTGGAAGAAGTATTTAGAATGCAGCGACCGGCTTCTTACGGTCAGCAGGGAAAACAAATCCAGTGAAGCGTTTGATATCATTACGGGGGAATCCAGGCAGCTGTTTGATAAAGCCAGCAATGGATTTTTAGAGGTTGTGGATTATAACAGAAAAGGATCAGAAGCAGCTAGCATTGAAGGCGATCATTTATATATGCGCCTGGCCAGAATGAAGGTCATCAGTGTGGGTGTGATTGGATTTTTAATTTCACTCCTTGTTATTTATATTATTATTGCTATTGATAAGCCGGTAAAAGACCTTGTGGAAGGAACCAGACGGGTGGCGAATGGAGATCTTGGCGTATATTTAACGTATCGCTCCAAGGATGAAATCGGTATCCTGACTAATTCTGTCAATGAATTGATTGACCGGTTAAAACATATTATTGACGATGAAGAATATTTGTTTCGGGAAATCGGAAGTGAGAACTTTGAGGTGAAGTCCACCTGCGAAAAAGCATATCGGGGAGATTTTGCTCCCATTCTTTATTCAATTACCAGCCTTATGAATCGTTTGTCTGCCGCTAAAAAGCGCAAAGAAGGTTGTCAGGCTGGCGAGGTAATCGGGAACAAAGGGATTCGGGAAATAACAAGGGTCAGGAAATTAAAAGAGATGAAAAGCTCAAAAGGAAAGACAGCACTAGAGTGTGTTATTAAGGAGATCAAAAAAGATGGCAGCAGAGAAGTGGATGCTTCAGACCAAACGAGCTGATTTTGATGAAATGGCAAAGCTTCATCATATATCGCCAGTAACTGCAAGAATTATTAGAAACCGGGAAGTATTAGGACCGAAAGCAGTGGAAAAGTATTTAAAGGGGGGGCTAAGTGATTTATACAGCCCCTATCTGCTGAAAGATATGGATCGGGCTGTATCCATATTAAAAGAAAAAATAAGAGATTTAAAACCCATTCGAATCGTAGGAGATTATGATATTGATGGAGTCTGCTCTACTTACCTTTTGTATCAGGCGTTTAAAGAGACAGGCGCAGTTGTGGATTATGAGATTCCTGACAGAATTAAAGATGGATATGGGATCAATGAATCTATTATCAGGGCAGCTAATGATGACGGGGTTGATACGATTGTAACCTGCGATAATGGAATTGCCGCTGTGGAGCAGATTAGGCTGGCAAAAGAGCTTGGGATGACTGTGATTGTGACGGATCATCATGACATCCGAAAGGAAGAAGGAGAGGAAATTCTGCCTCCTGGAGATGCGATTGTAAATCCTAAACAAGGCGCCTGCACGTATCCATTTCCTGAAATTTGTGGTGCCATGGTAGCATTTAAGCTGGTACAGGCGCTATATGAGGCTTTTGGTATTTCAAAAGAGAAGTGGCTGGACATGGTGGAATTTGCTGCCATAGCGACAGTCGGGGATGTTATGAAGTTGCAGGATGAGAACCGTATTATCGTAAAGGAAGGCTTAAAGCACATTGGAAATACGAAAAGTCTGGGGCTTTTAAAACTCATTGAAAAGAATAACCTGGATAAGGATCATATCACTGCATATCAGATTGGATTTGTGATCGGCCCGTGTTTAAACGCAGGTGGACGTCTGGTGACTGCAAAACTGGCGCTCTCCCTGCTCTTATGTCAGAAAGAGGAAGAAGCAGACCGAATGGCTGTTGAATTAAAGGATCTCAACGATCAGAGGAAGGATATGACAAAGTCAGGAACAGATGAGGCCGTAGAGCTGGTAGAAAAGCTTTTTACCCAGGATAAAGTTCTGGTGGTATATCTGCCAGACTGTCATGAGTCACTTGCCGGAATCATAGCCGGTAGATTAAGAGAGCGTTTTCAAAAACCGGCATTTGTTCTGACTGATGGTGAGGAGCAGGTAAAGGGATCCGGTCGGTCGATTGAGTCCTATCATATGTTTGATGCTCTGGTGGAGGTAAAGGAACTTTTGCTGAAATTCGGAGGTCACCCAATGGCAGCCGGTCTGTCACTTCCAAAGGAAAATGTGGATGAATTCCGAAGAGCGTTAAATGAACGGGCTAAGTTATCCGAAGAGGATTTTGTAAAGAAAGTATGGATTGATGTTCCCATGCCTCTTGAATACATAAATGAGCCTTTGATTGAGGAACTGGATTTGCTGGAACCATATGGGCAGGGAAACGAAAAGCCTCTTTTTGCGCAGAAGGATTTGTCCATTCGCAGTGTCCGCGTTTTGGGTAAAAACCGGAATGTGGTTAAATTTTCGCTTGCCACGAAGAACGGAACACCTATGGATGGGCTTTTGTTTGGAGATGGAGATTCGTTTGTGGAAGAACTGGGAAATAGCCGATGTCTTGACGTGGTGTATTATCCGGCAGTTAATGAATACAATGGAAATAAATCGCTTCAGATTGTGATTAGAAATTACCGAATTTTAGGCTAGATCAGACAACAAGGAGAATGACATGAAGACAGTGAGGGCAGTGATAATCGGCTATGGTGGAATGGGAAAAAAATATGCTCAGATGCTGGCAGCGGGAGAGGTAAAGGGAATGATTCTGGCGGGAATCTGTTGCCGCAACGCAAAAGGGCAGGAGGAGATTAAGAATCAGTTTTCAGATGTAAAAGTCTATGAGGATGCAGAGGCAGTGTTTGCATCCGAAGATGAATTTGATGCTGTAGTGATCGTAACTCCTCACGATACCCACGTTCCCATGGGGCTTATGGCAGCCCGGGCTGGAAAGCATATTCTTATGGATAAGCCGTTGGGGATTTCGGCAAAAGAAGCAGCAGTGCTGGTGGCAGAGTCGAAAAAGTCAGGAATCAGTCTTGGAATGATATTTAATACCCGTATGAAAGGCGGTTTTCTCTCTGCCGGAGAATTTATAAAAGGCGGAGGTCTGGGTAGCATAACCAGGGCTGTGTGGGTGTGTAATACCTGGTACCGCACTCCAGTCTACCATAGCAGCGCTCCCTGGCGAAGCACCTGGAGCGGTGAGCACGGAGGTCTTTTAATCAACCAGTGCCAGCATTATCTGGATATCTGGCAGTGGCTCTTTGGAATGCCAGATGAGGTCTATGCCTCCATTGATTACGGAAAATATAATCCTATAACAGTAGATGACAGCTTTGATCTGCAGTTTTTTTATAATAATGGATTCCGAGGTACTTTAATCAGCTCCACCGGAGAGAATCCGGGAACAAACCGACTTGAAATATGGGGATCCCGAGGACGGCTTACCATTTCTGAAGGGGAAGAATTGATATTTGATGAAAACGTCATTTCCACAGAAGAATTTGCAAAGACAAATCAGGATCCGTTTGGAAAGCTGGAACACGTTAGGAAGTCACTTTCTGCAAAGAATCATAAGGGAGAGGAATACCGTATGATTTTCCAGAATTTTTCCAATCATCTGCTCTTTGGGGAAATGCTTATGACTCCGGGTGAAGACGGAATCCGGACGCTTATGATGGCAAACGGGGCTTATCTTTCTTCCTGGCTGGAGAAAAGAATTTCCTATCCCATTGATGAAGATCTTTACGAAAAGCTGCTGGCACAGCATGCAGAGGATGAGAAAGCCTTGACATTTTAAGGAAGTTTGCTATATAATCTACCAAAATGCTAAAGAGTAACGATTCAAAAGGAAAAGTGAGGGAATGGACATGGTAAATGAAGTAATGAAGTTTATCACTGGCTTTGACAAAGAAGTAGGAGAAGCCATCGAAAAGGAATGCGCACGTCAGAGAAGAAATCTAGAATTGATCGCATCCGAGAACATTGTTTCAGAACCGGTTATGATGGCTATGGGAACTGTGCTTACAAATAAATATGCGGAAGGTTACCCTGGAAAGCGTTATTACGGCGGATGTGAAGAAGTGGATGTTGTGGAAAGCATCGCCATTGAACGTGCAAAAAAACTGTTCGGCTGTGATTATGCCAATGTTCAGCCCCATTCAGGAGCCCAGGCCAATATGGCTGTATTTATTGCCATGTTAAATCCAGGCGATACAGTTATGGGAATGAATTTAAATCATGGCGGTCATTTAACTCATGGAAGTCCAGTAAACTTTTCCGGTCTCTATTTTAATATCGTTCCTTACGGAGTTGATGATAATGGATTTCTTGATTATGATGAGATGGAGCGGCTTGCAGTTGAAAATAAGCCAAAACTGATTGTAGCCGGTGCTAGTGCATATGGCAGAGCCATTGACTTTAAGCGGTTTAGAGAAGTTGCAGATAAGGTTGGAGCTTATTTAATGGTAGATATGGCTCACATTGCAGGTCTGGTTGCAGCAGGACTTCATGAGACGCCCATTCCTTATGCAGATGTGGTTACAACCACAACCCATAAAACATTAAGAGGCCCAAGAGGCGGAATGATTCTTGCCAACCAGGAGGCAGCTGATAAATTTAATTTTAATAAAGCGATTTTCCCCGGAACTCAGGGCGGTCCTTTAGAGCATGTAATCGCTGGAAAAGCAGTATGTTTTGGCGAAGCGTTAAAGCCCGAGTTTAAGACATATCAGGAGCAGGTCATTAAAAATGCCAAGGCACTGGCGGCGGCATTAGTAAAACAGGGATTCCATATTCTTACCGATGGCACTGATAATCATCTGATGCTGATTGATTTAAGAGGTATGGAAGTTACTGGAAAAGAACTTCAAAACCGCTGTGATGAGGTATTTATTACCTTGAATAAGAATGCGGTTCCAAATGATCCAAGGAGCCCATTTGTGACTTCCGGTGTTCGGATCGGTACTCCAGCTGTTACTTCAAGAGGATTAAAGGAAGAAGACATGGAAACGATTGCAGAGTGCATCTGGCTTGTAGCAACTGATTTTGATAACAAGGCCGATTACATCAGAGGCGAAGTAACAAAAATCTGTGATAAATATCCGATTTACAATAGCTAATCATATAGAAAGCTGCTGCACTTTTTGGTGCAGCAGCTTTTTTCATATGCAGGAAGAAAATATCTCTTTCCTACATGTCAGGAGGAAATTAGAACTGGCTTCTTATGCCTGGTTTTTGAAAGATTCGCAGTCGGTGCACTCCATCTTTGTAGGATTCTTTTCATGAGTACCTACTTTGATTTTTTCCAGTGTGCAGTAGTCATCGCTTTTGGCATGGTAAGTGCAATTGTCAATCGTGCATTGGATACATTCATTTTTACCGTTTACTAACATGGATTAACCCTCCTTTATTGTTTGTTGCATCTACTATTGTAAGCGTTTTTCGCTAATTTATTATGCCAAATTTTTCTTAAAAAATTGGGTGAACTCCAATCTGTCATATTCTTCCTGGTTAATCGTTAAAACTGTGCCGTGTTTAAATCCATAAGGGAAAGAGAAGGATTTATCTGAGCGTATAAAATTTCCTGAAAAAATCGTGTCAGCAATAAAGGGAACATATCCCTGTTTCTCTTTTATTTTGGTGCCATAGTAATCAAGAAACAGGCACCAGCGGCCGTCTTCCGTCCGGAAAGCGGTAGGGGTCGGGGTGCGGACCAGTGAATCAAGTCGGGGGATTCCCAGAGAACCAGGTTTGGGCTGCTTTCCCTGCTGACATTTCCCCAGCTTCCCTTATATTTTGTCTTGAAATTTCTTGCCAGGCTTAAATCTGTGGCAAGTATGTAGTAAATCCCCTCTTTTGTGCGGCAGATGGTAAAGTCCCGCACTCCTTGTTCCCCTATGGTACTGGTGAGAATGGGATTACCTCCATCACACATGTCCTTTCTGCTTTTTTCCATCTTATCACTTGATGGGAGAGAGGACAAGTTGTTGATTGGGGAAAATAATATTGTCAAAAGAGGGGAGAGTATGTTATACTTTTTTGGGTTTTTAATAAATAAAACGTTATTTATAATTGATACTTATTAATAAAGGTATCATTTACTGATAGATCCAGTTCTATGCAGGAGGAAAATTTAAGTGATCAAATTTAAAAATTACGTTAAGGCAGAAAGTCTGGAAGAAGCGTATAACTTAAACCAGAAAAAAAGCAGTGTAATCGGTGCCGGAATGATGTGGCTAAAGGTTCAAAGCCGAATTAAGATGACTCTCGTGGATCTATCTGGTCTTGGACTTGATGGAATTGAAGAAACGGATGAGGAGTTCGTGATTGGAGCCATGTGTACGCTGCGCCAGCTGGAAATCCATGAGGGGCTTAATGAATATTTCCCAGGTTTATTTAAGGAATGTACCCGCTCCATTGTAGGAGTACAGTTTCGAAACGGAGCAACCGCGGGAGGAAGTATATTTGGCAGATTTGGATTTTCTGACATTCTCACCTGTATGCTGGCACTGGATACTTATGTTGAGCTTTATAAAGGAGGCATCATTCCACTTGAGGAGTTTTGCAGGCAGAAATTCAACCGGGACATTCTTGTGAGAATCCGGATTAAAAAAGATGGAAGAAGGGCATTATATGCCTCTTCCCGAATGACGAAAACGGATTTCCCCTTAATCGCATGCTGCGTGTCTGCAACGGATGAGACTTATTATGTATCAGTGGGAGCAAGACCTGGAAAGGCAGAGCTTACTGTGATCAAACGTAAGGAAGCGAGCGGATTAAAGGAACTTGCAGAGCTGGCGGCGGATCACTTCCATTATGGTACCAACCAAAGAGGCAGCGGGGAATACAGGAAACATCTGACAGAGGTATATGTAAAACGGCTTTTCATGGCACTGGAACGGGAGGAAGGGTAAATGCAGATTGAATTTACATTAAACGGAAGACTCATTTACGAGGAGACGAGCGATGATGAAACACTGTTCCACCTGTTGAGAAGAAAAGGCTGTTACAGTGTGAAATGCGGTTGCGAGACGGAAAACTGCGGGCTGTGTACAGTCCTTGTCAACGGGGTTTCAAGACTCTCCTGTTCTTATCTTGCAGCCAGGGCTGATGACTGTGATGTAGTAACACTGGAGGGCGTACAAAAGGAAGCGGAGGAATTTGGATCTTTTCTTGCGGCGGAAGGTGCGGAGCAGTGCGGCTTTTGCAGTCCGGGGCTGATTATGAATGTGCTTGCAATGGAAAAAGAACTGGATTCTTACGAAAAAGAGAAGGTCAAAGAGTATCTGGCCGGCAATCTTTGCCGCTGCAGCGGATATATGGGTCAGTTGCGTGCTGTGGAAAAATACTTAAGCAGAGGAGAAAACAGGAATGAATGTTAAGATGCGTACCGTCAATACTTCTGTCAAAAAGAAGGATGCAAAAGCATTGGTGACTGGAAAGCCTGTTTTTACAGACGATCTGGCGCCGGGGGACTGCCTGATCGTAAAGGTGTTAAGAAGTCCGCATGCTCATGCCTTAATACGGCAGATTGATACAGATAAGGCAAAAAAAGTGGATGGGATAGCCTGCGTTCTTACCTACCAGGATGTGCCGGGAAAACGGTTTACCATGGCCGGACAATCTTATCCAGAACCAAGCCCGTATGACAGGCTGATTTTAGAAGACAGAATGCGCTTCGTGGGTGATGCTGCTGCAATTGTTGCAGGTGAAACCGAAGAGGCAGTTGACCATGCACTGCGTCTTATCAAAGTGGATTATGAGGTTTTAGAGCCGGTTCTTGATTTTAGAAAGGCAAAGGACCACAAGGTTTTAATCCATCCGGAAGACAGCTGGGAAAGCCTTTGCCCGGTGGGAGCGGATAACCACCGTAATTTGTGCGCCTGCGGAGGAGAAGAGCATGGAGACGTGGATGGATTGCTGAATCAGTGTGATTATGTGGTTGAGCAGGTATATCATACAAAAGCCAACCAGCAGGCCATGATGGAAACATTCCGCGCCTACTCCTATCTGGACGCTTATGGAAGACTGAATATGGTAGCTTCTACCCAGGTAACCTTTCATGTGAGAAGAATTCTGGCTCATGCACTGGATATTCCAAAATCACGGATTCGGGTAATAAAACCCAGAATTGGTGGTGGGTTCGGAGCCAAGCAGACAGTAGTGGCAGAAGTATATCCTGCAATCGTTACCATGAAAACCGGCAGGGCGGCTAAAATTATTTACAGCAGATATGAATCCCAGATCGCTTCTTCTCCCCGTCATGAGATGGAAATAAAGGTCCGGGTGGGAGCGGATAAGAACGGGATTCTTCAGGCAATTGATGTTTATACATTATCTAATACAGGGGCATATGGAGAACACGGTCCTACAACTGTAGGGCTGTCAGGCCATAAGTCCATACCTCTTTACAGGACCCCCAGGGCTTTTCGGTTCGCTTACGATGTGGTTTATACCAACTGTATGTCAGCTGGTGCTTACCGGGGCTATGGAGCCACTCAGGGACTCTTCGCAGTGGAATCTGCCATCAATGAGCTTGCAGAGAAAATTGGGATAGATAAAGTGAAAATAAGAGAGTTAAACATGGTTAGAGAAGGCGACATTATGCCGGCTTATTATGGAGAAACTCTAAAAAGCTGTGCGCTTGACCGCTGCATGGCCCGTGCAAAGGAAATGATGGAGTGGGATAAGAAATATCCGTCCGTTGATATGGGGAATGGGAAAGTCCGTGGAGTGGGTGTAGCCATGGCGATGCAGGGTTCAGCCATATCAGGACTTGATGTGGCTTCCGTTGAGCTTCGGCTTAATGATGACGGGTTTTATACCCTTATGATCGGTGCTTCTGATATGGGGACTGGCTGTGATACTACGCTGGCGCAGGTTGCATCGGATTGTCTGGAATGTGATCTGGATCAGATTGTGGTCCATGGAACGGATACAGATGTATCGCCTTATGATTCGGGATCTTATGCTTCCAGCACCATGTATTTAACCGGGATGGCAGTTGTTAAGGCCTGCGGTGAGATGCGCGATAAAATACTGGATAAAGGGGCAGAATATTTATCCTGTGAAAAAGACACACTGGAGTTTGACGGAAACAGGGTATGGCAGCCGACAAGTGGTCTGGAGATTTCGTTAAAGGATATTGGAAATAAAGCAATGTGTTCCAACAATAAAATGCTTTCAGCCGGTGCTTCCCATACTTCTCCTGTTTCTCCGCCTCCGTTCATGGTTGGAATGGCAGAAGTGGAAGTTGATCAGGAGACCGGTGAGGCAGAGCTTATTGATTTTGTGGCGGTTGTGGACTGCGGAACGACTATTAATCCCAATCTGGCAAGAATTCAGACAGAAGGCGGATTGGCCCAGGGAATTGGTATGGCTCTCTATGAAGATATCACTTACACGGATAAGGGTCAGATGATACAGAATTCATTTATGCAGTATAAACTGCCTTCCAGACTGGATGTGGGCAATATCCGGGTGGAATTTGAGAGCAGCTATGAACCAACAGGACCTTTTGGCGCCAAGTCCATTGGGGAAATCGTAATTAATACTCCTTCTCCTGCCATTGCAGATGCAATAGCAAATGCAGCAGGTTCCAGAGTCAGGGAACTTCCCATCACAGCGGAAAAAGTATATCGAGAGATGAAATTCTAAATTTTCGTTTTAATAGAAAAGCAGCAAAAGAACCGGATTTGAATGGCTCTTTTGCTGCCTTTTGTTATTGATAAAAACAATCAATGAACCTATTGACGGAGGTCTTTTTTTAGAATAACATGGTTATAAAATGTGTGGGGGGTGGAAATTCATGGACATTTTGATGAAAGCTGTGGATATCTGTAAGGATTATATCATGGGCGAGGTTCGGGTTCAGGCATTAAAACATGTTTCTTTTGAACTGTATCGGGGAGAATTCATCGCAATACTGGGACCAAGCGGTTCCGGAAAGAGTACCCTGTTAAATATATTGGGCGGGATAGAGACGGCCACCAGTGGGACGGTATCTTATGAAGAGATGCCTCTTGACTGGGCGGATTCAAAGAGCCTGACTGATTTTAGAAGAGCACATGCCGGCTTCATCTTTCAGTTTTACAACCTAATGCCCGGACTTACCGCATTGGAGAATGTGAAGCTGGCGGCAGAGCTTTCCAGTTACCCCCTTAATCCGGAAGCTCTTCTTGAACAGGTGGGACTGTCCGACCGGGCAGAGCATTTTCCAAGCAGGATGTCAGGGGGACAGCAGCAGCGGGTCGCCATTGCCAGGGCCCTGTGCAAGAATCCGGATATTCTTCTTTGTGATGAACCAACGGGAGCCTTGGATAGCAGCACAGGGTGTCAGATTTTAAAGCTTCTTTCGGACTTTAACCGGGAATATGAAAAGACAATCGTTCTTATCACTCATAATCAGACCATAGCACAGATTGCAGACCGGGTTTTCTATTTTAAGGATGGCTGTCTGGAACGGATCCGTGTCAATGAATGTCCCTTAAAACCGGAGGAGGTTGTGCTATAGTGAGGTGGTTTCGGCGGAATGTATTTCGGTGTGTTAAAAAAAGTCCCGGCTCCTTTCTGGGAGCAGTTTTTATTATCGCAATTGGAATATTTGTCTACGTTTCCATGATGGATACTCTTAGAAATCTGGGTGATCAGGTATCTCTTTACTATCAAAGCAGTGAGATGGCAGATGTATTTGCTACGGTATCCGGAATTCCACAGGGAGAACTGAATCGCCTTACAGATATACCGGGAATAGAACGTGCTTCAGGGAAAATGGCAGCTGATGTGCGGTTTTTGGCTCCCTCCCAGAAGGAGATTGTAACGGTGCATTTACTGTCCTATGATCCTTCCGATTCTCTGAACCGGCTGCGATTAAACGGGGTAAAACCAGGAAAGGACAGTCTTTTTCTTGGAAGACGTATGTCGGAGATTTATGGATATGAAGAGGGGACTCCCTTTACCCTGCTGGCAGATGGAAAACGGATTTCCTGCCAGATGGCAGGGAGCTGCAGCGGGCCTGATTATATTTATGCAATTCCGCCGGGAGGTGCCATGATTCCCGATGGAGAGATCTATGATATCGCATGCATAGATAAAGACAGGATGGAAGAACTGACTGGGAAGAGAGATTCCTTAAATGAGTTAGGATTTCGTCTTAAAAATGGATATTCTTATGAGGAGGTACGGTATCAGCTGACGGAGCGGCTTCAACGATTTGGACTGGTTTCCATTACCTCCAAAGAAAAGCAGGTAAGTTATGATATGGTAAGCGGGGAATTGAAGGAGTTATATTCAATGGGAACCGCATTGCCGTTTCTGTTCCTGGCTATTTCCATATTTATGCTGTATGTTGTTCTAAAAAAGATGATTGATCGGGATCAGAGTCTTATTGGCACCATGAAAGCCTTTGGTATGAGTGACAGGGAACTGATTTTATCCTATCTCTTTCTGGGAGCAGAGGTAGGGATACTTGGGAGTCTTTTTGGAAGCATTCTTGCAGTACCATTCAGTCAATCCATGTTTGGGATGTACATAGACTTTTTTAATCTTCCGGATACAGTCAGCCGCATTTATTGGAACACCAGAATGAATGGACTGTGGATTGCTGTGGGGACTGGAATACTGTCTGTACTTTTAGGAGTCAGAGGGATCCTTGGTATCACTCCTGCCCAGGCAATGAGGGCGAGAACTCCGTCTGCAGGAACTCTCATTCCTTTGCCATCATTTCTTGCAAACCGCATGAAAACCATGGAAAAGATGGGATTTCGCTCTGTTGTCAGAAATCCGTTTCGAGGTTTTTTAATTATACTGGCTGTGGCATTTCCATTTTCCATGTCTTCTGTTCTCCTGTCTTTTGAAGGAGTGGCGAACCAGATGTATTTTGACCAGTTTGACAAGGTGCAGACATATGATATACAGATATCAACGGATCGTTTTATTTCTGATCTTAAGGCCAGGTCAGCGGTTGAGACAATCCGCGGAGTGAAAAAAAGCGAAACGGTAGTCAATATGGCTGTAGAGCTGAAACATGAAAATCTTACGGAATTTGCAATGGTTTATGGTTTAAATCCAGGATCGCATATGTGGAGAATCATGGATCTGTACGGGACTTTTTATAAGCCTCCTGATGATGGGATCATATTAAATACCAGAGTGGCAGATAAGCTGCATCTAAAGGCAGGGGACATTGCCGAAATAAGAGTACCCCGGCTTACACCAGAGCCGGTGAAGGTCCCGGTAAAAGCTGTGATTGGCGAAAGCCTGGGAAGCGGCTGCTATATATCGAAAGAGGGATTTTACCGTTTCTTTCCAACCGTACCGTTTACTGATACAATTCTTTTAACGGTGGAGGATGGAATGGGAAATGAGGTGAGAGACCAGCTTATGAAGACCAGCCGTGTGGCCTGGCTGGTAGACACCAGCCGGATCGTAAAAAGTTACAGGGATATGATGGGGAGCATGCTGGCCATGACAGGAATGTTTGCTCTCATGTCGGTGACAGCCGGAGGTATTCTCATTTATAACATCTCCATGATTAATATCAGAGAGAGAATTACGGAATTTGGTACTTTGATAATTATGGGAGCAACGGACAGGGAAATCGGAAGAATTCTTCTTTTTGAACAGGGAATTTATTTTATTGCCGGAGTTCTCATTGGTGTGCCTGGCAGTGTTGGAATTAAAATTCTCCTGGAACGATTGGTGATATCAGACAGCTATACAATTGACTTAACCATTGATTTCTTTAGCTTTTTAAAGGCATTTTTAACCTGTGGTGTTATGGCAGGTATTTCCCTGCTTGCCCAGACCCGCTACGTAAAAAAGATCCAGCTTACGGATATTTTAAAGGAAAGGGAGTAGGCGAATGAAAATTCCGGCGATCAGAATAAAAAAGAAAATGTGGCTTTGCCTGGCAGCAGTTTTGCTGGTTTTATACTGTGGAATCAATGCAGCGGCAGGATTACGGGGAACCAGGGTGGAAACGGCCAATGTGCAGATTCAGTCTGTAGAGGACCGTTATACAGAGGAGGGGACCATAACCTCGGGAGGAGAGTACCGCCTTGTTTCTCAGGTTTCAGGAGCAGTAAAGGAACTTTTTGTGGGGGAAAATGATACAGTGAAGAAAGGGGATCTGATATTTACCATTGATGATACCGATTTGCAGCATGAAAAATCTCTTGGTGATAGTGCGCTTTCCGGTTACAGGGCAAAGCTGGAACAAAGCCGTATCGGACAGGTAATGATTTCCTCACCTCAGGAATATTTAAGCTTAACCAGGCAGGAAGTGGCTGCCAGGGAGGCGGACTATAAGACTGCAGCTACCGTTTATCAGGCTTCAGACGCTCTTCTTGCAGCAGGCAGCATATCCCAGGTTGAATGGGAAAAAGACCGGGCTTCCTATGAATATGCATCTATGGCATGGGAACAGGCCAGACAGCGTTATGAAGAAAGCCTTCATTATCTGGATAGTTTAAAATCTTCCGGAATCGACGAGACCACTATAAATGGAAAGTTTTATAAAAGTGTGGAGGAGCAGTTAAACGCTCAGATCCAGGCACAGGAGACCACCATAAAACAGCTGGAAGAGAAAATTGGAAAGTGTTCAGTGACAGCAGACAGAGACGGAATCGTCACTTCTCTTCCCGTCAAAAATATGTCTTACATACAGGCTGGGGAAACAGGGGCAGTAATTGTAAAGAAGGGGGCCATGAAAGCGGAATCTGATGTTCTGACCAATATTGCTCCCTGTCTTTTACCAGGAGATGGGGTCACTGTTGTGGTAAATACCAGAAATCAGGATCAGTTTTACAACGGTTCCATTGAGAAAATATACGGATATGCACAAAAGGGAATTTCCGCATTGGGACTGGACGAATACAGGGTACATGTAGTGATAGATATGGATGAGAATCAGAATCTGGAGGATATGGAAGGATACGGAGCAAATATCCGTTTTACCCTCTTCCAGGGGGAGAATAAGCTGGTGATTCCGTCAAGTTCCGTATATGAAACAGATGATCAAAGTTATGTTTATGTAATTGATAAGGGAAGGGCACAAAAGAAACAGGTGGAGGTGGAGTACAAAACATCTGCTCAGACGGTCATAAAGGCAGGATTGGAAAATGGAGATAAGGTGATCGATCATGTGGATTCTAAAGAAATCTATGAGGGGGCCAGGGTTTATGCCGGTTCCTGATGGAGAAAACAGGAAACAGAATAAAACAGGAACGGCTGCCAAGTGGAGAATCCACTCTGTGCAGCCGTTCCTGTTTTTGATTGAATGGTTTATTATAATTTGTCGTAACCAGAAGCTTTGATTGTTCCGTCACTGTTGGTATTGTAATATTTCTCATCACCATCTTTAACATTTGTTTTGCTTTTTGCAAGCTTTCCAGAGGTGCTGATTAAGTATTCTTTGCCGTTGAATTCAACAACTTTGTATTTCTCATCTTTATCAGCTTTTAAGAGACGTCCCTGGATGTAAATGCTGTCATCAGTGATGCCGTTGTATCCTGCACCCTTGTTGCTTCCGGATTTGCGGAAGTTGAAGGTATAGGTTTCTCCGTCTAAATCAATAGTGGTTTTGCCTGTGGACATAGCGCCTTCCTTTGGTGAAGTTCCAAAGTTGTAAACCAGAACGGTGTCATCTGCTGTCGGAAGCTCGCCCTCTGTCTCGATTTCATCATAAGAATCAATCACGTTACCAGTTACGGTAAGCTTATAAAGTCCGTGAAGCATTTCACCTTTTTCATTGAAGGCATATCTGATGCCGTCAATGGTTTTGATCTGGCTCTTTACAAGATTGCCATCACTGTTTGCGTAGAACCAGTACTGGGTACCATCATCATAAGCTTCTGCATCAAGTTCTTCGCTTGGAACTGCTTGGAACCAGCCTTTTGCCTGCCAGCATTCTTCCGGAAGATTATAAAACTGGTTAGAAGAACTTGCAGTGGAAGTAGAAGCAGGAGCTGCCTCGTACCAGTCATATTTTGCAGCACCGTATTCATTAAAACGATATTTTTTACCGTTAATGGTTTTTGTTGTATCGGTGGTCTTTTTACCGCTTGTACCAAAATAGAACCAGTAGGAACCATTAAAGTTGTCATCTTTCTCTGTGTCGTCTTCCACTTCAACGGATTTCCATCCATCTACACGAGCACCGTCAGAAGATGGGCCGCAGTAATATACGCCCTCTTTCCATGCATCATCCCCTGTAACACGAGTAGAAGCATCATCAAGCCAGCCGTACAGCATTTTTCCTTCTGTATCGAATGCGTAGGAGTGAGTTTCTCCATTGGCAATTTTTATTGATTTAAAATTAGTTTTACCGTTAGTAGATGCCTTATAGGCTTTACCGTTGCTGCCAAAATAGTACCAGGTGGTATCAGCAGCATCTTCATCATCGCTGTCAGAGGCAACCTCTCTCCATTCGTCAGTAACCATGGCACCTACAGAGTTTACATAATAGTAATTGTCATCTGTTTCAACGATCTGGTCAGTAGCAAGCTGACCTTCCGAGTCTAAGTAAAACCAGCTATCTCCTGATTTTCTCCAGCCCTCCGTAGTGATGTCACCACTTTTATCATAGTAGACCCAGCTGCCATTTTCTTCGGACCAACCTTGTGCTGCAAAGGATGTCATGGAGGCACCTATGGTAAAAAGCGCTGCAGCGCAGGGAATCAGCCATTTCAGTTTCTGTTTCTTCATAATAATTCTCCTTTCATCTCTCCCGCCCATGGTTTTTGGGCATATAGGGGTACCCCGTGGGGTGTTCATTTCTCCAGCCCGTTTAGTGGGCACATTCAGCTCGCATCGGCTGATAGGGAGACTTTAAACCATGGAGTAAGTACAAGGTCAAGGAAAGTTAAAAAGGCGTAAGAATACGTAAGAAAATGGCGATTTGTTAATAGAAATGTAATCTTACCTTATTCTGGAAGAGGTTGAATCTCTCCCTCTGTATCTATGGTAATGGAGTAGGAGAGCAGTTCCATAAACTGGAAAGCTTTCTGCTTTTTATCAGGGGAAACAACCAGATTGTCGCTGCAACTTTCCTGATTGCATGGGATAAACTGCAGTTTATTAAGGCCGTCGGCAGTGACCGTTACTTCCGCAAGTCCGGTAGGAATCGTTCTGCTGATGAATCAGAAATTCCCCAGACGGGATATAATGGGAATGCCTAATCATATTAAATTTTCTGTAGGAGATGAGGGTGGCGGCCAATGATTCGTCCTGCACCATGGTCAATCGGCTGAAGGACCAGAATTTGCTGGTATTCTCCAAAGTAATTGGTTCTTTCCGTTCCCCAATGTTTCTTCTGGCACCGGCATAGTTTAGAATTATCCCAATGCAGAATACATCAAGATAGCGACTTCCCAGGGGGGCTGACAGGGTATCTGGGCGGAGTCTTTAAACTGATATTAGAACGCCTCTCACCACTTTAATGATCTATCTGGAATTGTTGTCTAATGGAAAGGTCCCTTACAATGCACAAAGCTCAAAAATGGGCGTTGAGTATATTAAATCAATGATGCATAAAATGGGTAGGGTATGTGAAGTGAGCAGCCATGACAGCCGCTATATGATGAAAATAAAATTTCACGAAAGATAAGAATTATTACGTTATCTGATGGTAATATAATACCACAAAAACAACTTTATTTCAAGTCTTGTAATTAACCTGCGACAGGTGTAAACTGTGAATTTATCAGAGAGGAGTACGACTATGGACAATGATAAATGGCTGGTACAGGGAGATGACAGGGTTTCACTTGCAAAATTGAATGCTGCAAATGAATTTACCGAAAAGTTTGGTCTTAAGCTGTCAGAGGAAGACGGTGAATTGCTTTTAACAGAGAGAAAGAATATTTTAAAAAAGCAGGAGAGGGTGGAATTCGGGGAAGGGATTCTTCCAAAGCTTATTTTTGCCTTCTGTGATTCGCCGTATATTTACCAGGATAACTATACGGATACCCTGGGGCGTCTGCAGGAAATATTTTATATGTATAAAAATGAAACTCTGGACGATATACCTGACGATGAACTGATTGAATTCATGAAAGAGCAGTTTGATGGTTCCTGTCAGGGATCCGTGGATTATCTGGAAGATACTTCTCTGGCGGCGTTTGCGCGGGAATCCAGATTTGGTCTTCATGACTTAAGAGAAGAAGATGATGAGATATAGCAAAGAGGAGCTTATGCCTGTTGTGGCAAAGCTGGCGGCCCGCTATACAGGAAATGAGAGTTCGTCAATTCCTTATGAAAAGGCCAGGCAGCTAATGGGAGCCGTAATTTATTGTATTGAAGAATATGAAAATGAAGGAGATGGATCCAGAGAGCTTGTTGCAGAACATTCCATCCTTTCTGCAGATACGGCTTACAGGCAGGGGTATGAGATACTCATCGACAGGGTTTCTAATATACGCCAGGAATATAACCTTATGATGAAAGACTTCCGGCATTATGGCAATCGGTGCTGTTATGATACCTTTCAACAGGGGTTACCGGCATTTTTCCTGTATTACGATCCCCGTTTTGATCCGATGAATCATATTCTTACGCTGGATTATCCTGTACTGATTCCTTTTGAATCCCGGTGCGGAGCCGATCTTATGGAAGTCTATATAAACTGCGCTTATCTGGAACAAAGGTTTTTGCAGAAACTGCCTGAGGAATATGTCAGGTATGTTCTGAATGCTTATTCCAGTGATTATGAGGAACTGATTATTAATCTGGCATCTATTGGATTAAGAAATGTATTAGGCTGCCGGATCGCAGGAAAAACCATTGATTTAAATGGATATTCCGAAGATGAAATGGCACGTCTTAAGAATTTTATCAGTGAAAACACAAGAGAGAATCTAGAGGAGCATTTAAAGAAATATGTGAATGAACTCATGGATTTTGCATATGAGGGAGATGAAGAGCTGGGAAATTATTTAAAAGAAGATATGAGAAATTACAGCTTTGAATTAAAGCATGCACTGAAGTATCACTGCCTTCAGACAGTGCTGGCAGTGGAAAACAGTTAAAAATATACCGGAATGCCTTTAAACAGGCTTCCGGTATATTTTTGCATAAACGGAGCATTATTCATGTCCGAGAGCTTTATTTTGTTCTTTTAAAAGATTCTTCTGTGCGGTTGAAAGCATGAGCTTAATGCGGTTTAACTGATTCACTTCGCTGGCGCCCGGATCGTAATCCACTGCGATGATGTTAGAATCAGGATATGCCTTTCTTAACTCCTTGATCACGCCCTTTCCTACAACATGATTGGGGAGGCAGCCAAATGGCTGGGTACAGACGATATTATTGGTGCCGGTGTGGATCAGCTCCAGCATCTCTCCTGTTAAAAACCAGCCCTCTCCGGTCTGATTGCCGATGGAGACAAAACGGTCTGTCATATCAGCAAGGTTTCCGATATGACCAGGAGCTGTAAAGTTCTTACTCTTCTCCAGTTCCCGTTTGGCGGTCTTTCGGAAGAATTCCAAAAGCCTAATTCCCATATTGGACAGGAACGCAGTTGATTTTTTTCCTCCCAGAAAATCTGCCTTAAAGTTTGTGTTATAGAAGCAGTATAATAAAAAGTCCATTAAATCTGGCATAACAGCCTCTGCGCCTTCCGCCTCCAGCAGTTCTACGATCCGGTTATTGGCCAGAGGAGAGAACTTCACCAGTATTTCGCCTACGATACCAACCTTAGGCTTTTTCACTGAGTTTCTGGGCAGGTTGTCGAAATCTCTGATAATGCCCTTAATGTTACGGGAAAACTCCATCATATCAGCGGACTTCTTTGACAGAGATACAATACAGCGCTCTTTCCACTTTTCATGAAGGGAGTTGGCTGAACCAGGTATCTTTTCGTATGGCCGTGTGGCATACAGAACTCTCATAAAAACATCTCCGTATACCACTGCCTGCATCGCTTTTGTCAGAAGCGGCAGTGAGATAGTAAAGCCGGGATTGGACTCCATGTTGCCTGCGTTGACTGAAACTACAGGTACCTGGCCCATGCCTGACTTATCAAGTGCTCTGCGGATAAAACCAACATAGTTGGAAGCACGGCAGCCGCCACCTGTCTGACTCATAAACACGGCAGTCCGGTCTAAATCATATTTGCCGGAAAGAAGTGCGTCCATGATCTGACCGACTACGATCAGAGAGGGGTAACAGGCATCGTTATTTACGTATTTTAAGCCTGTGTCTATGGCAGAACGGTTATCATTCTGCAAAACCTCCACGCGGTAGCCGAATGCCCGGATCGCAGGTTGTAAAAGATCAAAATGCAAAGGAGACATCTGGGGACAAAGAATGGTATATTCCTTTTTCATCTCCTTGGTAAAAACAACTCTGTTATAGGCGCTGGAAACCACTTTGTGCTCAAAATGCCGTTTGTCACGCACCTTTAAGGCAGCAATGAGAGAACGAACACGAATTCTTGCAGCACCTAAGTTATTGACCTCGTCGATCTTTAATACTGTATAAATTTTGCCGGAACCGGTCAGGATATCATTAACCTGATCTGTTGTGACGGCATCCAGACCGCAACCAAAGGAATTAAGCTGAATTAAGTCCAGGTTATCTACTTTTTTTACAAGGCTGGCAGCCCGGTAAAGCCGGGTATGATACATCCACTGGTCCGTTACGACCATGGGACGATCAATGTCAGCGAGATGAGAGATGGAGTCCTCGGTCAGCACTGCAAAACCGTAGGAGGTAACCAGCTCCGGAATTCCGTGATTGATTTCCGGATCAACATGGTAAGGCCGGCCGGCCAGTACGATGCCGTGTCGGTTATTTTCTTTTAACCACTGTAAGGTCTCTTCCCCTTTTTTCTCCATATCTGTGCGGGAGGCCATGAGCTCTACCCAGGCCTTATGGGAAGCGTCAGCAACTTCCGATGCAGGAATGTTAAATTCCTTGGTAAAGACTTCTGTTAAACGTTTGGTTAAGACTTCTTCATTGGTAAAAGCCATAAACGGATTTAAGAAACGAATGGCCTCTGTTTTAATTCCTTCTACGTTATTCTTAATGTTTTCAGAGTAGGAGGTGACAATCGGACAGTTAAAGTGATTGCCTGCGTCGGGACTTTCGTTCCGTTCATATGGGATACAGGGGTAAAAAATAGTTTTAATTCCCTGCTTAATCAGCCATTCCACATGACCATGGGCGATCTTCGCCGGATAACACTCTGATTCACTGGGGATGGATTCAATTCCCAGCTCATAGATCTTTCTGGTGGACTGGGGTGACAGCACGGTGCGGAACTTTAAACTATGGAAAAATACCGCCCAGAAGGGGTAATTTTCATAAAGATTGAGCACCCGCGGGATTCCGATGACTCCCCGTGTTGCCAAATCGGCGCTCAACGGCTCATAATCAAACATGCGGTGGTTTTTGTAATCAAAGAGATTGGGAATCTCCCGTCTTGTTTTTTCCTTGCCAAGCCCTCGTTCACAGCGGTTTCCGGAAATAAACTGGCGTCCTCCGTCAAAACGGTTAATGGTGAGGACACAGTTGTTGGTACAGCCTTTACACCGGCTCATTGATGTCTCATAGTGAAGAGTCAGAATTTTGTCAAGATCCAGCATTGTGGTCTTTGCGGATCCGTCATAACGCTCCCTTGCAATTAAGGCGGCTCCGAACGCTCCCATAATCCCGGCAATGTCCGGTCTTACAGCCTCACAGCCGGAAATTTTCTCAAAGCTTCGAAGTACAGCGTTGTTATAAAAGGTACCGCCCTGAACCACAACATGTTTTCCCAGATCAGAGGCGCTTGTTATTTTAATAACTTTAAATAAAGCATTTTTTATAACCGAATATGCAAGTCCGGCAGAAATGTCAGAAACTTCAGCTCCTTCTTTCTGAGCCTGTTTCACATTGGAGTTCATAAAAACAGTACATCTGGTTCCTAAATCAGTGGGGTTTCTTGCAAAAAGTGCCTCAGTCGCGAAATCTTCCACCTTATAGTTTAAGGAATTGGCAAAGGTTTCAATAAAGGAACCGCATCCGGAGGAACATGCCTCGTTTAGCTGGACACTATCTACGGTATTGTTCTTGATGCGGATGCACTTCATATCCTGCCCACCGATGTCTAAGATGCAATCTACCTCCGGCTCAAAAAATGCTGCTGCATAGTAGTGGGAAATGGTCTCAACCTCTCCCTCATCAAGGAGGAATGCGGACTTTAGTAAGGCTTCTCCATATCCGGTAGAACAAGACCATACAATCTGGCTGTCAGAAGGCATCTGTTCCTTTATTTCTTTTATGGCTCCAACGGCAGTTGCCAGCGGAGATCCGTTGTTACTGCTGTAAAAGCTGTAAAGCAGGGTACCGTCTTCCCCAACTACTGCAACCTTCGTAGTAGTGGAGCCTGCATCAATTCCTAAGTAGCACTTACCGTGATAGGAAGATAACTCTCCCTTTTTCACGCAGTGACTGCTGTGGCGGTTTATAAATTCATCATAATCTTCCTGCTTTGGAAACAATGGTTCCATTCGTTTTACTTCAAATTCCATCCGAATACCATTGGACATTCGGGAAATCATATCCTCTAGAGAGGTCTTTGCATCCGTCTTTCCTTCTGTGCTCATGGCAGCGCCTATCGCAGCAAAAAGATGGGAATGTTCCGGAGCAATAATGGCATCGCCTGCCAGATTTAAAGTGCGGATAAAAGCTTTGCGAAGTTCTGGGAGAAAGTGGAGCGGTCCTCCTAAGAACGCCACATTGCCTCTGATTGGTTTTCCGCATGCCAGCCCACTGATGGTCTGGTTTACCACTGCCTGAAAAATAGATGCTGCCAGATCCTCTCTGGTAGCCCCTTCATTAATAAGCGGCTGAATGTCCGTTTTGGCAAATACGCCGCACCGTGCAGCGATTGGATAGATCGCTTTGTAATTGGCAGCATAATCATCAAGGCCTTTGGCATCAGTCTGTAAAAGCGCAGCCATCTGATCGATAAAGGATCCGGTGCCTCCGGCACAGATTCCGTTCATTCTCTGGTCAATGCCGCCGGTAAAATAAATAATTTTTGCATCTTCTCCGCCAAGCTCGATTGCTACGTCGGTCTGTGGGGCATAATCTTTTAGAGAAGTGGCTACTGCCACCACCTCCTGTACAAATGGGGTCTTCAAATGCCGGGATAATGTAAGACCGCCGGAACCGGTTATGGCCGGAACAAGATCCATCTGCCCTAACTGACTATAGGCCTTCTTTAAAAGGCCTGCCAGTGTTTCCTGTATGTTTGCAAAATGTCGCTCGTAATCAGCGAACAATAGCTGTTGATTTTTGTCCAGAATAGCAATCTTTACAGTTGTGGAACCGATATCGATTCCTAAAGTATTGTATGTATTCATATGTGCGGGGTTAACCCCTGCCTCCTTTTGCGTAAAAGTAAGTTGCTGACTCACCGGACATCAGTTTAACATAAAATAAGAAATAAAACAATTGCCTTGGCATGCTAAAAAAATGTTAAACTTAGTAAAATTTGTGTAAGTTCACAAATTGAGGTAGCTTTTCGTTTGACAAAAATGGTCTGGGAAACTATAATGTATAAGTCAAAGTCCGCCAAAGTATGCACAAAATACTTCCGTAGAAGGGGGAAAAGCCATGATTCAGATTTATAAAACAGAAGACGGCCTGATTCATCAAAAGGATGAGCTTTCTCCGGGGTGCTGGATAGCACTTACCAATCCCACAGCTACGGAGATACTGGAAATCGCAGATACCTACCGTATCGATCCGGATGATTTAAGGGCTCCTCTCGATGAGGAAGAGCGCTCCCGTATTGAGACAGAGAATAATTACACATTGATTCTTGTTGACGTTCCTACCATTGAGGAAAGGGGCGGAAAAGACTGGTATGTAACAATACCTATGGGAATCATCACTACTGACGAAGCAATCATAACGGTCTGCCTGGAAGAAACTACGGTATTAAATGCCTTTATGGATGGAAGAGTCAGGGATTTTCATACTTATATGAAAACCCGTTTTATTCTTCAGATTCTTTATAAGAACGCATCGTTATATTTGCAATATCTAAGAGTTATTGATAAAAAAAGCGCAGTTGTCGAAGAAAAACTTCATAAATCCACAAAAAACCGGGAGCTGATTGAGCTGCTGGAGCTGGAAAAGAGTCTGGTTTATTTTACTACATCGTTACGTTCCAATGAAGTGGTGTTAGAAAAGCTCATGAGGAATGAAAAGATTAAAAAATATCCGGAGGATACCGAACTTCTTGAGGATGTTATAGTAGAGAACAAGCAGGCGATTGAGATGGCTAATATCTACAGCGGAATTCTAAGCGGTACCATGGATGCTTTTGCTTCCGTTATTTCCAACAACTTAAATATTGTCATGAAATTTCTGGCAACGATCACCATTGTAATGTCCATACCTACCATGATAGCAAGCTTTTATGGTATGAATGTGAATCCAGCGGGAGTGCCGTTTGCTGACAGCCCATATGGGTTCTGGATTGTTTTGGGACTTACCCTGATTCTGACATTGAGTGTTGCCTGGATTTTTTCCAAAAAGGATTTGTTTTAGCTTAGGAAGGTTGAACGCATGAAATTTTTTTATAATCTGGAACGCAGATACAGAAAATATGCCATTCCGAATCTTATGTACTATATTATTGGCATGTATGGGACCGGACTGTTTTTACAGCTTTTTGCACCGGAATTTTATTTGCAGTATTTAGCTCTCGATGCACAAAAGATTCTAAGCGGTCAGGTATGGAGAGTTATAACCTTTATGATTTATCCGCCGGGCGGAGGAAGTCTTTTCGGAAGTCTGATCGGCATGTATCTTTATTACATGCTGGGAGTTAACTTAGAGAGAATCTGGGGAGCTTTCCGATTTAATGTTTACTTCTTTATGGGAGTAATTGGCCATGTGGCAGCCGCTTTGGTTGTTTACATCTTTTTTAGGGAGAGAATCTATCTGACTACAGAGTTTTTAAATTATTCTCTGTTTTTTGCTTTTGCTGCGACATTCCCCGACCTGGAATTTCTTCTGTTTTTTGTGATTCCCATTAAGGCCAAATGGATGGCATTATTTAATGGAATCTATTTCCTGTATGAGTTTATTATGGGAAATATGGCAACCAGAATCACCATTGCCATGTCGCTGATCAACTTTTTTTTGTTTTTCCTTCTGACTCGGGATTTAAACCGGTTTAATCCGAAGGAAATAAAAAGAAAGCAGAATTTTCACCGTCAGATGAAAATAATGCCCCAGGGAGGAACCCACCATAAGTGCGCCGTATGCGGTCGGACCGAAAAGGATTCCCCTAATTTAGAATTTCGGTATTGTTCAAAATGTGAAGGCAGTCTTGAGTACTGTTCGGAGCATTTGTATACACATAAACATGTAACATCGGATAACCCCACAACCGGTGATGCGACCAACTAGCTACGGAGGATAATAATGAAAAGAACCAAAATTATTTGCACGATGGGACCAAACACAAATGACCGCGAACTGATGAAATCACTTGCTGAGCACGGAATGGATATTGCCAGATTTAACTTCTCACATGGTGATTATGAGGAACAAAAAGAGCGTCTTGATATGTTAAAGAGCATTCGCCAGGAGTTAGATCTTCCGATTGCTGCTCTGCTTGATACAAAGGGGCCGGAGATTCGTACCGGACTTTTAAAAGATGGTAAAAAGGTAACCTTAAAAGAAAACGATACCTATGTTCTCACAACAGAAGAGATTGTAGGAGATGAATGTAAAGGCCATATCAACTACGACGGCTTAAATGAAGATGTAGTTGCTGGCAATCGTATTCTGATTGATGATGGTCTGATTGAACTTGAGGTTTTAGAAGTCAAGGGCAGCGAAATCATCTGTAGAATCGTAAACGGCGGCGAGCTGGGAGAGAGAAAGGGAGTAAATGTTCCCAATGTTAAGATAAAACTTCCTGCTCTTACTGATAAGGACAAAGCAGATATCCGTTTTGGTATCGAACAGGGCTTTGATTTTATTGCTGCTTCCTTTGTACGTACTGCAGATGCAGTGCGTGAAATCAAGGATATTCTGGCAGAGCATGGTTCTGATATCGCAGTTATTGCGAAGATTGAGAATGCGGAAGGAATTGAAAATCTGGATGAAATCATTGAGGTCAGTGATGGTATCATGGTTGCCCGTGGTGACATGGGTGTTGAGATTCCGGCACAGGAAGTTCCATTTATTCAGAAGAGAATTATTGAGAAATGTAATGAGGCCTGCAAGCCAGTTATTACTGCAACACAGATGCTGGATTCCATGATCCGCAATCCTCGTCCAACCAGAGCAGAAGTGACTGACGTTGCCAATGCAGTCTATGATGGAACGGATGCAGTTATGCTTTCTGGCGAAACTGCAATGGGAAAATATCCGATAGAAGCTCTTTCCATGATGGCTTCCATCGTGGAAGAGACAGAAAAGCATCTGGATTATACCGGATACAGACAGCGTAAGGTATCCGCAGTGAATACACAGAACGTATCCAATGCAGTGTGCTACTCTTCCGTATCTACTGCTCATGACCTGGGTGCAAAGATGATTGTGGCTCCAAGTATTACCGGCTTCACCGCAAGACTTTTATCCAAATGGAGACCGGAAAGCTTAATCATTGGTTTATCTCCAAGCGCGTCAGCTCTTCGTCAGATGCAGCTGTACTGGGGGGTTATACCATTCCAGGCAAGACGTGCTGAGTCGACTGACGTTTTGATCTATTCCTCTCTGGAATTGTTAAAGGCAAGAAACGTTATTAAAGAGAACGATATCGTGGTTGTAACCGCCGGTGTTGTAAGTCCTGCAAGAAGACATGAGCCTGCAGCCCATACCAATATTATGCGTGTTGTAACAGTCGATTAATAGATTATTACAGTATTTTTGAATATTTATACAAAAAAGTGTAGACAAAAGAGTCTATCCCCGGTACAATGTAGCTTATCAGCAGATGTGCCGGAGAGGGCTCTTTTCTGCATATAGTAACGTTATGAGAGGAGAGGAAAACGATGGAGAAAAGACCATTTGTTACCAGAGAACAACTAGAAGAAATAGTGAAAGAATATCCAACTCCCTTTCATATATACGATGAAACGGGCATCCGGGAGAATGCACAGAAATTAAAAGAAGCATTTGCCTGGAATAAGGGATACCGGGAATATTTTGCGGTGAAGGCAACTCCCAATCCTTTTATTTTGAATGTATTAAAGGAGTTTGGATGTGGAGCTGACTGTTCCTCTATGACGGAGCTTATGATGTCCGATGCCATTGGATTTTCCGGTTCCGATATCATGTTTTCATCCAATGACACGCCAGCAGAGGAATTTCAGTTTGCAGACCGTATCGGGGGCATCATCAATTTGGATGATATCACCCATATTGATTTTCTTGAAAAAGCCATAGGCCATATTCCGGAAACCATCAGCTGCCGATACAATCCAGGCGGAATTTTTAAGATCAGCAATGATATTATGGATAACCCAGGAGATTCTAAGTATGGTATGACTACAGAACAGATCTTCGAGGCGTTTCGTATTTTAAAGAGCAAGGGAGCAAAGAAATTTGGAATTCATGCGTTCCTTGCAAGCAATACCGTGACTACGGAGTATTATCCCCTTCTTTCCAAAGTCCTTTTTGAGCTTGCAGTCAAGCTAAAGAAGGAAACAGGAGCAGAGATCAGCTTTATCAATCTTTCCGGTGGAATCGGAATTCCTTATCACCCAGGTCAGGAACCCAACGACATTATGGCAATTGGCCAAGGTGTAAGAAGGGTATTTGAAGAAGTGCTGGTTCCGGAAGGAATGGGAGACGTGGCAATCTATACGGAACTTGGACGATTTATGTTAGGGCCATACGGCGGGCTGGTTACCAGAGCGATCCATGAAAAGCATACACATAAAGAGTATGTAGGTGTGGATGCCTGTGCAGTAAATCTCATGCGGCCTGCTATGTACGGTGCTTACCATCATATAACGGTGATGGGAAAAGAGGATGCCCCCTGCAGCCATAAGTATGATGTTGTGGGATCTCTCTGTGAGAATAATGATAAATTTGCCATTGACCGCATGCTGCCGGAGATTTCCCCAGGGGACCTGCTATTTATCCATGATACGGGGGCTCACGGCTATGCCATGGGATATAATTACAATGGAAAGCTAAGATCTGCAGAGCTGCTTCTCAAAGCGGATGGAACGGTGGACTTAATCCGCAGGGCAGAGACTCCCAAAGATTATTTTGCAACCTTTGATTGCTTTGATGTGCTTAAACAAATAAAATATGATTAATTTTATAAAATAAAGAAGATAAGGCCCCGTTTTCAGACATTTGAAAACGGGGCCTTATCCGTGGCATAGAAAAATCCCTGTATCATAGACACAGGGATTTTTCTTAGGATTTTCGGATTTTCAAAAAGGGTGAAAGGATAATTGTTACGTTGTGCATTTCTTATGTACTTAGTATAACACACCGATTCTGGAAAAGTTTGTATTTTGTTTGAATAGATTATGAAGATTTTCTTAATATGGATGGAGCTGCGTTGAACTATAAAAAAACATATGGAAAATTCCTGCCTTGATTTTAGCATAGAAATGAAACCATGGGAAGCGTACTGGAATATCTTAATAAAAAAAGGAATCAGGTAGCGGACTGTGAATCAGGTAAGAGAAGTGATACACTGTGACAGTGCCATTCGCATGGGACTGACCGGGCGTGGTATTGGTGTTGCAGTTCTTGATACGGGAATTTACCTTCATGAGGATCTTGAACATAGATTGGCAGCTTTTGTGGATATTGTTCACCGCAGGCGTGAGCCCTACGATGACAATGGCCATGGTACTCATATATCCGGGATAATAGCAGGGGAGGGAAGAGCCTCCAATGGTCTGTATATGGGTATTGCCCCGGAATGCCACATTATTATGCTGAAAGTATTGGACAAAAAAGGAAATGGATATGCTTCGGATGTGCTTTCCGGACTGAAGTGGATCCGTGACAACAGGGAGAGATACGGAATACGAATCGTAAATATATCGGTTGGTTCCTTTTCGAGAAAAGGAATGACGGAAAATTCCGTACTGGTAAGAGGGGTGAATGCAGCCTGGGATGACGGGCTGGTGGTATGTGTGGCAGCAGGAAACATGGGACCTGGGACCAATACCATCACGACGCCGGGAATCAGCCGGAAGGTGATAACGGTGGGGTGTTCCGATGATTATAAAGAGGTGAATGTGATGGGAAGCCGGATGATTGACTATTCCGGAAGAGGTCCTACCGGTGCGTGCATCTGCAAACCGGAGATCATTGCGCCCGGAGCCGGGATCATAAGCTGTTCCAATGAACCTGGGCAGTATCAGACGAAAAGCGGAACTTCCATGTCCACGCCCCTGGTTTCAGGGGCCATTGCACTTTTACTGCAGAAATACCCGTATATGAACAACCGGGATGTGAAACTGATGTTAAGAGAACGGGCTGTGGATACTGGAATGCCCATGAATCAGCAGGGCTGGGGAATGCTTGATGTGGAACAGCTGCTGCTATAAAAACGGGATACGGACCGCCTCTGACTGCAGGGCGGTCCGTATCCTGTTTTACAAAGAAAAAACTTGCAGAGCTCATTTGTCTGTGATATAGTAAAACAGAAGTCATAAGGCAGTCTGCCTTTTTGTTTCCAAGTTCAGGCGTTTCGCCCTATTTTCCAAAGTAACCATACCAAGTAGAACTGCAAAGTCAGGAGTGTGATGCATATGACTGAAAAAGCATGAAAAATACAGGTTGACATTTGCCTGGAAGTATACTATCATTATAAATATTAAAAGAACGTTTGTTCGTGTTGGAGGATAAGATGAATAAAGATGATAAGCTGAAAGCACTAGATGCCGCACTTACCCAGATAGAGAAAGCATATGGAAAAGGATCTGTCATGAAGCTGGGAGATTCAGGAACCAATATGAATGTCGAGACCATACCTACCGGAGCATTAAGTCTGGACATTGCACTTGGCCTTGGCGGAATTCCCAGGGGAAGAGTCGTGGAGATCTATGGACCGGAATCCAGTGGTAAGACTACAGTTGCGCTTCATATGGTAGCTGAGGTTCAGAAGCGGGGAGGTATCGCAGGCTTTATTGATGCGGAGCACGCCCTTGACCCTGTTTATGCAAAGAATATAGGTGTTGATATAGATAATTTATATATTTCCCAGCCAGATAACGGAGAACAGGCCCTTGAGATTACTGAGACCATGGTTCGCTCCGGTGCAGTTGATATTGTTATTATAGACTCTGTTGCAGCTCTGGTGCCAAAAGCTGAGATCGAGGGAGACATGGGAGATTCTCACGTAGGTCTTCAGGCAAGGCTGATGTCTCAGGCGCTTAGAAAACTTACTGCTGTTATCAGCAAGTCAAACTGTATTGTTTTGTTCATTAACCAGCTTCGTGAGAAGGTAGGAGTTATGTTTGGCAGTCCAGAGACAACCACAGGCGGACGTGCCCTTAAGTTCTATGCTTCCGTTCGTTTGGATATCCGTAAGATTGAGACCTTAAAGCAGGGCGGCGACATGGTAGGTAACAGAGCCCGTGTGAAAGTAGTGAAGAACAAGATTGCTCCGCCATTTAAAGAGGCTGAGTTTGATATCATGTTCGGAAGGGGAATTTCCAAAGAAGGAGATGTCCTGGATCTGGCTGTAAAAGAGAATATTGTTGAGAAAAGCGGTGCTTGGTTCGCTTATAATAACGTGAAGATTGGTCAGGGAAGAGAGAATTCCAAGATTTATCTTCAGGACAATCCAGCTATTTGTCTGGAGATCGAGAACAAGGTTCGGGTCAAGTACGGTCTTGCAGAGGAAAAAGACATTGCAGCTGACAATGCGCCAGCAAAGGAAAGCAAGCGAATTAAGCCGGAAGAAGATAAGACCGGAGCTGCTAAGGTATAAGAATCACTATGTTCCCATCTGCTTCTTGCAGGGCAGAAGAATGGGACCAGACAGAGACAGGATGATCAATAGGATAAGGGGCATATATGACAGTAACGGAGATAGTGCCCTTCGATAAACGCAGGAGTAAAGTCATTCTTGATGATGACTTTACTCTTGTTCTTTATAGAGGGGAATTAAAGAAATATTCCATAGAGGAAGGAAACGAGATTACGGAAGAGGTTTACCAGGAGATTGTTAAGGAAATCCTGTACAAGAGAGCCAGAGAGCGGGTTCTGTTTCTTTTAAAGTCTTCCGATAAGACGGAGCAGGAGTTGAGGCGAAAATTAAAAGAGGGATTTTATCCCCAGGAAGCCATTGATTATGCCATTAATTTCCTAAAGGAGCATCGTTTTATCAATGATGAGGAATACGCAAAAAGATATGTGGAATATAATTCCAGAAAAAAGAGTGAAAGACAGATTCAGTTTGAGCTTAAGAGAAAAGGTTTAGACAAGGAATTAATTGGAGATATTTTAAATGAGCAGCCCGTAGATGAGGCAGCAATAGTCAGAGCATATATCAGGAAAAAGCGCTTAGTTCCTGAACAAATGGACGCAAAGGAGAAGAGCAAAGTGATGGCATCCCTAGGCAGAAAGGGATTTTCCTATGAAGTGGTAAGCCGGGTTTTGGGCGAAATTTTTGTCGATGACTGACAATAGTGGAAATGTGTATAAGTATACCGGAAACAGAGGTGAAATACTTGACATAATGTATAAAACAGTTTAAAATTGTAGTGTTGTATTGTTGTACAATGAAAATAA
>JAQSYE010000214.1 GCA_029256305.1 Lacrimispora sp.
GGTTCCCTTTTTCCAGCCTTCTCTTGCCTCCTTTAAATATTCGGGACGCAGAAAACTTCCTACTATATCAAATTTAAATGGCGCTCTTTTTTTCAACTGTGTCATAATTTTACTCTCCTCTCTTTTTTCCTGTCTTATTTTCTTTATTCTAACGGATAAATGAATATGTGTAAAATTCAATATTTTTATGACGAGGTATAGTTTTAAACTATATCGATTTGTGTTAGAATAAAAACAGAACGAGAAAGAGAGGAATTCGATGCAATGACACTTCAGCAGCTTCGCTATATCATTACCATTGTTGATTGCGGCTCTATATCCGAGGCTGCAAAACAGCTTTTCATCACCCAGCCCAGCCTGTCCAACGCAGTAAAAGAGCTGGAACAGGAATACGGCATCATCATATTTAATAGAAATCCAAGGGGAATTTCTCTCTCTCCAGACGGAAGTGAATTTCTTACCTATGCCAGGCAGGTGCTGGAACAGACTGATTTACTGGAGCAGCATTATTTGAAGAAAACACCGGCAAAACGAATCTGCTCCATATCCACCCAGCATTATGCATTTGCTGTGAATGCTTTTGTCAACCTGGTGGAAAGACAGGACCACGACGAATATGAATTCACCTTACGGGAAACAAGAACCTTTGAAATCATTGAGGATGTTAAAAATTTCAGAAGTGAACTTGGCATTGTTTATCTAAATGATTTTAATGAGAAGGTGCTTGAAAAGCTTTTTAAAGACAGCGGACTGATCTTTCATCCATTGTTTGAAGCTTCTCCCCATGTGTTTATAAGCTCATCCCATCCTCTTTCCAGTCATTCATCCGTCACAATGGAGGATTTAATGTCTTATCCTTTTCTGGCTTTTGAACAGGGAGAAAATAACTCCTTCTATTTTTCTGAGGAAATATTGAGTACTGTTCCAAGGAAGAAAATCATTTACGTCAGTGACAGGGCCACGTTATTCAACCTTTTAATCGGTCTGAATGGCTATACCATCTGCAGCGGGATCTTAAACAGCAACTTAAACGGAGATAATATAATCGCTGTTCCTCTCATAACCTCAGAATATATGAGAATTGGTTGGATTGAGAATCCAAGGATACACTTAAGTATATTCGCCCGGAATTATCTGGAGGAGTTAAAGGACTTAATCCGAGCGGATGGGTTGGAGGTTTATGTGGAATGCTTTTAACATAAGTCCTTCATAAGCTATCATGAAAATCCAGCCTGCTATCATCCCCACAGATATTCCGGAGATTCCTACTCTGCCAGCTAAAATCCAGCTGACCCCGATCCGGATTGGGATTTGTATAATTGTTGCTATCAATGTAATTTTAAGCAGTCCAAGCCCTCTGAACAGTCCTTGAAACGAATTGCAGAATGTGGTTAAAATATACCCAAAGCTGATTACCTTTAAATACTGGCAGCCAAGTTTTGTCACAGAAAGATCTTTCTGGGGCAAAAACAAACGGATAAGAACCTCACAGTTTTGATATACCAGCAAAGCAGTCAGTATACTGATCACGCTGCCTGCTGCTAAAGTTATAAAAAGACCTGCCCTGATTCTTTCCTTTTTACCTGCACCATTATTTTGAGCGGTAAATACAGTCAGAGAGGTCGCAAGACTATTACCAGGCTCCAGCACATAATTATCAATTATTGAGGTCACATTAAATGCTGCCACTGCATCTACACCCAGAGCATTGACAATCGACTGTACCAGGATTCTTCCTCCATAAAGAATCGTCTGCTGTATAGCAGGAACGCTGCTGAATTGAAGGGTGACTTTAAATAAAGCTGCATCCATTTTCAATTCTTTCCATGTAAAACGTAATGCAGGCACATTCCAGTTTAAGTAAATGATACAGATGAGAGCTGACATTGCCTGTGATACTACGGTTGCAGCTGCAGCTCCCTTTACCCCCATTTTAAACAAGCCAACCAAAAGAAAATCCAGCCCTATATTGATAAACGTTGATACTAACAGGGCGTAAAAAGGCAGTCTTGAATTACCAATGGCACGAAAACCGGCAGAGAGAATTTGATAGATGCAGGAAAAAATAAGACCTGATATAATTATTTTTAAATAGGAGGCAGCCTGGGGTATGACCTGTGCAGGGGTTTTGATCCAGATTAAGAAAATCGGGCAGAAAATAAACGATATAATTCCTATAATAATGGTAAATAGCATACTGCCCAACAAGGAAGTGAGAAGCTGCTGTTTCAGATCATCCAATCTACCTGCACCATAGTGATTTGACATAAGGATGGAGCTTCCCATAGAAATTCCAATAATAAAAAACAGGAGAATGTTCATAACAGGTCCTGCTGCTCCAATCGCGGCAAGTGCTTCTTTTCCGTTTATACTGCCAACAATGGCGCAATCTGCCACATTATAAAGCTGGGTGAGCAGATTGCCTGCAAGCATGGGCAGCGAGCAAAGCAGTATATGAGAACCGATATCACCTTTAGTCATGTCTCTGGTCATTTTGAAAGCCTCCATTTGCGTATGAGATTAAATTGTTCCTTGTTTTTACTTTACTCATCATTATAAATATAAAATGATTTTTGTCAATCATTATATTAAATAAATGATTTTAGAAAATTATTTATGTGTTATAATCCGTATCAGGAAAGGAAGCATATATGATAGACTTTATCGAGGAAAAACTGAAAGAAATTAAGTTAACAACAAAAGAAAAGACTGTTCTGGAATATTTAACTACCAACGAGAAAAACGCATGTTTTCAAAGTGCAGAAGAAATTTCTCGCCTGCTTAATGTAAGTCCCTCTACTGTAATCCGACTTTCTGCTAAATTGGGATTCGATAACTTTACAAAATTAAAAAAGCATCTTCAGAAGAATGCGGTTTTCTCCGATTCCGATGATCTCATTTCTGAGATCCCTTATGAAAAAATCAAAAATTATGAAAACCTTTCAGATCAGGAGCTTCTGAGTGCTATCTATCAAAATATTGATATTAATATAAAAAAAGATCAGGAAAGTGGTCAGGCAGAGAAATATTCTGCTGCTGCAGATTTATTATCCCGTGCAGAACGAGTGTACATTGTTGGATTTCGCGCCTGTTACGGACTTGCTTCCACATTTGGAATCATGCTGTCCTGCATACGCTCCAACGTTATCGTGGTGGGTCAGCATCAGCCAGTTGTTGATTCGCTTATTGATGCAGGTCCAAAAGATGCTGCTGTCCTGCTCTCCTTTAAGCGCTATTCCAAAGAAACGGCCCTTGCATCCCAGATTGCCCGGGACGGAAGCTGCCCTGTAATTGCAATTACTGACAGCCTGGTATCTCCCATTTCTGAAGAAGCTTCCGTTTTGTTAATAAATAAGGTAGATAATTTCACCTTTCATAATTCCTATGTGTCTACTATGATGAATCTGGAACTTTTAGCAGGTCTTGTAAGTAAAAGAAACCGCTCAGAAAATCTGGAACGCCTTATGCGCATGGAACAATATCTGGATCAGACAAACCAGTACTAATCAGGTAAATCAATGATTGGTACCATGAACTTTCTCCACAAAAAAAGCGGCCCTGCATCATTACTCCTTGCAGAACCGCTTTTATACTATCTCATTGTAACAGGACAAGTCTTATACTGTAAATCTTCACGGAAATATTTGATAATCTCAAGCACCGCAGTTTTTACTTCTTCCAAAGGACCGGTCAAAATAAGAGTACCGCTGAAACGGTCCAGAAACCCCAGTTCCACGTACCCGGCTTTTACCGCAATGTCTGCTGCAATAACCGTGGATTCAGGAGGAGACATATGTATGGTGCCAATTGACATCCCCTTAAAGTCCTCTCCTGCATGGGTTCCTATATCCAGGCCCAGATTCTTATATACAGAAGGTTCGGAAACCCAGATGACATGGGCCATTGATATTTCTTTCCCGGAAACGGAGACTTTCACCACGCGCAGCGGCTCACTCCCCCCATGTCTGTGTGTTTTTCCTAAAATCTGCTGCAATGCTTCCTGATCAGGCCGCTTTTCTGTCATCTAAACACACCCTTTCTGGGTTTATCCTTTTTTCTCTTCACCTAAATATTCCCTCAGCGAGTCAATTCCTTCCCCGGTGATACTGCTGACAGGGAAGATCCGTTCACATCCGGCATCCTCCAGCCACTGCCGCACCATGGATACCTTCGCCCCGGCAATATCTATTTTGGTTATAATGCCAATCATAGGTCGGTTGCTTGCATTGATAATCCCCGGCGGAAAGAGATTAAAGGGCTCATCTGCCCCGCACAGCAGGCCTACGACATCGGACTCATAGGAAAAGCAGCAGAGAGCCTGCATGGATATTTTCTTATTTTCCACGTATTCTCCCGGCGTATCAATGGTGATATCCCAGTGATTGACATACTGGGTCTTTTGATAAACTACCGGCTCTCCTTTTAATGCCTGGGTCAGTGAAGTCTTGCCGGCTTCACTTCTTCCACATAAAAACAATTTTTTCATCTTATCACCGCTTCGTAATCTGACAGGTCACATACCCCAGTTCTTCATGAAAATACTGTACGATCTCCGTAATCGCAGCCTGAACCTCTGCAATCTCACCGGTTATAATCAGAGTGCCGCTGAACCGGTCAGCGAACCCCAGATCGATATTTCCGCTCTTAACTGCAATATCTGATGCAATAACAGCTGACTCCGGAGGCGTCATATTCATGATTCCTATGGCGGATGAACGATAATCAATTTCCGGATTTAAACCCAGCTTACGGTATACAACTGGCAGCGGTCCCCCGATAATATGGGCCAGAGTAATTTCTCTTCCAGCCACTGTTTCCTGCACGATACGGATCTGCTCTCCCTGTTCGGGTGAAGCTCCATATTCATTTCCCATTTAATACCACCTCGATTCATGCAAATGTAAACTCTACCAGTCAATTATAAGCGTTTCCCTCTAGGGCAATGTCAATGCCTTATTATCAGGAGAACGGCATGACCATATTTTCTGCATTTTAATCGTTCTATGGTTCCAGCCACTCATTTTGCCCGCAAAAACATTTCCCAATAGGGTAATGTTTCCGTTTGGAAACTCAAAGCGCCCCCAGTCCTTTTAGTACGCATAAAACTACGTTTCTTAAAAATTCTTCATCAATCGCCTCCCCGGTAATTAAAAGCCGGTAAAATAGTGGGGCATAAATCATTTCTATACATAAATCCAGATTGAGTCCTGTCTTTATCTCCCCGCTTTGGACTCCGCGTTCCAGAATCTTCCTGGAAACTTTTCTGCGAGGTAAAAAATATCTGGACTGGTAAGCCTCTGCCACATCAGAGTCAGACTGGCCTTCTGCAATTAATTCCCTGATAATCCTTCCTTCATCCGATGCGAGAAACTTAGAAAGATTGCTGATCTGTATCACCAGATCTTCTATTACCGAACCGGTATCCGGCACAGGATACTGCTCCTTTAACGTTGTAAAAAAGCTGTCTGCCACTACAGCCGCCTTATTGGGCCACCATTTATAGATTGTCGCTTTGCTCACGCCTGCATGCTTTGCAATCCCTTCTATTGTTACAGCCTGAAATCCATTGTCTGTCACCAGCGCGTGGGCTGAATTAAGGATTGCTTTCTCTGTTGATTCACTGCGCGGTCTTCCCTTGCCTGCCATATTGCATGATTGTCCTTTCTATTAGCAATTTTATATAATGAACGTTTCGTTTATTATATATCTTTCATTCATTTTTTTCAAGGAAAATCAATTGACATTTACAAATAAAAGGATTAAGATTTAATTACTAAACGATACGTACAGTTTATAAATTTCCAAGAGAAACGAGGTCTCTTTATGAAAGAAAGTAAAATAAGCAAAAATCAATTTCCTCTGTGGCTGGTATTCCTTCTGGCTGCATCCTGCGGTCTGATTGCCGCAAATTTATATTACGCCCAGCCTCTGGCGGGATTGATCGGCTCTTCCCTATCTATGCCCAGATCAATGACAGGGCTTATTGTCACCATGACTCAGCTTGGATACGTAATTGGACTTCTTTTTATCGTACCCTTAAGTGACATGGCAGAAAACCGGTTTTTAACCGGCTTAGGCCTGATGGTGGCCACCTGCGGTCTGCTCATCTGTGCTCTCACCCACCGTGCCGGCCTGTTCCTTTTTGCAGCCTGCCTGACCGGTTTTGGCTCTGTATCTGCACAGATTCTTGTCCCCTATTCAGCCTCTCTCGTTCCGGTAAAGCAACAGGGACGTATGGTAGGCAATGTCATGAGCGGACTCTTGCTTGGAATCATGGCAGCACGTCCATTATCCAGCCTGCTAGCCCAATTTGCTGGCTGGAGGAGCGTATTCTTTTTATCTGCCGGTATTATGGCAGTCATTGCAGTACTTCTGATGTATCTGCTTCCTCCCCGCAATCCCCGGAAGAATCAGTCATACCACAGCCTGATCGCTTCTTTGTTACCACTATTGATTCACACACCCGTACTAAGGCGCAGGGCGCTGTATCAGGCCTGTCTCTTTTGCTCTTTCAGTCTTTTCTGGACTGTGGCTCCCATGTGGCTGGAAGAGCATTATCACCTGACCCAGACCGGGATTGCACTATTTTCTCTGGCTGGTGTAGGGGGCGCGGCTGTGTCCCCTGTTGCCGGGAAGCTGGCAGACCGCGGGTTCACAAATCCGCTCACCATCCTGGCATTGCTCACTGCATCCGCCGCATTTCTGCTCACCCACGGAACCTTATCTCCTACCAGGATCTCCCTCATGCTCTTTCTGGCGGCTGCAATTCTTCTGGATATGGCCGTTTCCGGGAACCTGGTACTGAGCCAAAAGACAATTTATGAACTGGGTGATCAGACCCGTGGAAGGATGAATGGTATCTTCATGGCAGTTTTCTTCACCGGAGGCGC
>JAQSYE010000215.1 GCA_029256305.1 Lacrimispora sp.
ATTATATTTTATGGCAGCTGCCCAGCAGAATAGAATACGTAATTTTTGCATTATTGCTCATATTGATCATGGAAAATCAACTCTCGCAGACAGAATTATTGAGAAAACAGGGCTGCTTACCAGCAGAGAGATGCAGGCACAGATTCTTGATAATATGGATCTGGAACGGGAGCGAGGGATTACCATTAAGGCCCAGGCGGTTCGTACTATTTATAAGGCGAATGACGGACTGGAATACATTTTTAACATGATCGATACACCAGGTCATGTTGACTTTAATTATGAAGTTTCAAGAAGTCTGGCTGCCTGTGACGGCGCTGTCCTGGTAGTGGATGCTTCCCAGGGAATTGAAGCCCAGACACTTGCAAACGTGTATATGGCACTGGATCACAATTTGGATGTATTTCCAGTTTTAAATAAAATTGACCTTCCCAGTGCGGAGCCGGAACGGGTGGTTGAGGAGATTGAAGATGTTATTGGCCTTGAAGCTCATGATGCGCCCAGAATCTCTGCTAAGACAGGCTTAAATATAGAAGCTGTGCTTGAAGCAATCGTTGAGAAGATCCCGGCTCCAGTGGGAGATCCGGATGCTCCGCTACAGGCATTGATCTTTGATTCCATTTATGATTCCTACAAAGGAGTCATCGTATTCTTCCGTGTTAAGGAAGGACGGGTAAAAAAGGGAGATAAGGTACTCATGATGGCTACAGGCGCAGTGGAAGAGGTGGTGGAAGTCGGATATTTCGGCGCAGGCCAGTTTTTACCTTGTGAAGAACTGTCTGCAGGCATGGTTGGATATTTGAATGCCAGCATCAAAAACTTAAAGGATACGGCAGTGGGAGATACCATTACTCTTGCGGACAGGCCTTGTAAATCGGCTCTTCCTGGTTATAAAAAAGTAACATCTATGGTGTACTGTGGTCTGTATCCTTCGGACGGAGCCCGTTACAATGACCTACGGGAGGCGCTTGAGAAGCTTCAGCTTAACGATGCCTCATTATATTTTGAACCGGAGACGTCTCTTGCCCTTGGTTTTGGTTTCCGTTGCGGATTTTTGGGACTTCTTCATCTGGAGGTTATTCAGGAGCGTCTCGAGCGGGAATATAATTTAGACCTTGTGACCACAGCGCCTGGTGTTGTTTATTATATATACAAAAGGAACGGGGCTAAACTGGAACTGACCAATCCTTCTAATCTGCCGGATCCTACCGAGATTGATTATATGGAGGAGCCCATTGTAAAGGCAGAGATTATGGTGACCACTGAGTTTGTAGGAGCCATTATGAAGCTTTGTCAGGAACGCCGTGGTGTTTATCTTGGAATGGAATATATGGAAGCGACCAGAGCTTTGTTAAAATACGAGCTTCCGTTAAATGAAATCATTTATGATTTCTTTGATGCACTGAAATCCCGTTCCAGAGGTTATGCTTCCTTTGATTACGAACTGAAAGGCTATGAAAAGTCTGAACTGGTGAAGCTGGACATATTAGTCAACAAAGAAGAAGTAGATGCACTTTCCTTTATTGTCCATGCAGAATCAGCCTATGAACGCGGAAGAAGAATGTGTGAAAAGCTTAAGGATGAGATTCCCAGACAGCTCTTTGAAATTCCCATTCAGGCAGCCATCGGAGGCAAGATTATTGCCCGTGAGACAGTAAAAGCCATGAGAAAAGATGTACTTGCAAAATGTTACGGCGGTGATATTTCACGTAAGAAAAAACTTCTTGAAAAGCAGAAAGAAGGTAAAAAACGTATGCGCCAGGTCGGTAACGTTGAGATACCGCAGAAGGCATTTATGAGCGTACTGAAATTAGATGATGAATAAAAAAAATGATGAATAAAAAAAAATTAGAGATTTACGTGCATATTCCATTTTGTGCACGAAAATGCGCTTACTGTGATTTCTTATCATTTCCCGGGAACAGGCAGATGCAGCAGGAATATACGGATCAGATGCTGGAAGAGATAAAATACCAGAGTGCATATACCAGAGAATATCAGGTCATCAGTGTTTTTATCGGGGGAGGGACTCCTTCTATTCTGGAAACAAATCAGATGACAGCGATTCTTGAAGCTTTAAACAGTCAGTTTGACATTCATCCGGAGGCGGAGATTACGCTGGAAGCCAATCCAGGAACCGTCACCCCTGAGGCGCTCCTTCAGTACCGAAGCGCCGGTGTAAACCGGATTAGTATGGGACTTCAGTCAGCTGATGATAAAGAACTGGCCTATCTGGGCAGAATACACACTTACGATGAATTTTTAAAAAGCTATCAGAGAGTCCGCATGGCGGGATTTGACAACGTAAATGTGGATTTAATCTCAGCAATTCCGGGTCAGACGGTGGAATCATGGAAGAATACATTAAAGAAGGTTACCATGTTAAAACCGGAGCATATATCGGCTTACAGCCTCATCGTAGAGGAAGGAACCCCCTTTTATGACCGTTACGGGGAGCATGTGGAGATGGATAACGATTCCATGACGAAAGAAGAACGGCGGCGCCTTATGTCACTTCCTGATCTTCCGGACGAGGACATGGAGAGGGAGATGTATTATCTGACCAGAGAATTTTTAAAAGATCAGGGGTATGAGCGGTACGAGATTTCTAATTATTCCAGAAAGGGATATGAATGCAAGCATAATATCGGCTACTGGACAGGAGTCGAATACTTAGGTCTGGGTCTTGGATCTTCTTCCTATATGAATGGATGTCGCTTTCATAATACATCGAATTATCAGGAGTACAAAAACGGTGGATTTGGAAGAAAAGAAGGATTTGATAAACTTCTAAGGCAGGAGTTTGAACGCCTTACTATGGAAGAAAAGATGGAAGAGTATATGTTTTTAGGACTTCGTCTGATAGAAGGAATCTCTGCTCACGATTTTGTCAGCAGCTTCGGTCAGAATATATGCCATGTCTATGGTCCGGTTCTTGATAAACTGGAGCGGGAAGGCCTGTTGGAAATGAAGGAAGGGTTCTATCGTCTTACGGAGCGGGGAATTGATATCAGCAATTACGTTATGAGCCAGTTTTTGATGTAACAAGAGGGGCCTGCAAAGAGAGTATGAATTGTCTCTTTGCAGGCCCTTTTTTATAATCTGTTAGCAGGGATCTCATCACTGAACCAGAAAGACCTCTATATTTCTGGTGCCATAGGCTCGGGTTTCTCCATGTGTATTAAAGAAGATATCGATGTGATTACCTCTTACACCACTGCCGCAGTCCTCAGCCGTATAAATCACCCCCCCGATCATAAGGCGGCTTCCATAAGGAATCACCCTTGGGTCAACGGAAATGGTATGATCTGCTGTGGCAATCATACCGGTACTGGTCCTTCCACCCCATCTGCCGGAACAGCCTCTGCAGGGGCAGTAGGCGGTGGTCTTAAACATTCCCAGGGAACGGAGACCAGCTGTAGAAGCAAAGGAGCCAACGCCATATACTCTGGTGCCGGAAAGCTTCTGTCCGCTGGCATAGGCTTCCACAAGATAAGAGCCGTCGCCGTAGCTGTTCCAGGGAACCGATACTTCAAAACCGTAATTCCCAGTGCCGGTCCCCTGGTCAGCCAAATCCTTTCTGTATTTTGAAGCAGAAGCGGTCAGTTCCCCTACAACACTTCCTGTTGTCTGGTTGGTAATGGTGACTTTAACCTCTTGGGAGGAGGACGGATCAGTACTGTTCCATGCCCAACCCCTGATGCTGGCTTCATCTGCGCCATCTATAATTCCCGGTGTCTGTCTGGCAAGGACATTAGCGGGAAATAAAGTAAAAAATGTTATCATTAGTAATGATCCCAGGAACCATTGGATTTTCTTTGTTCTTATCATGTAATAATTACTTCCTTTCTTTTTTACAAAAAGTACACACTATTTAATATAATATAAATATATGTAACAGATTTGTAATAAATGAGGTACAAGTAATTATTTTACACTTTTTTCCATATTTGTCAAGTTTTATGGTGTTTTTAATCTGGCAGCAGGATTAACTGCATAAAAAAAACTGCCGAAAAGGGAGAATTCCGCTTTCCGGCAGCCTATATGGACGATTATTAATTATCTTACTATCACAGCAAATATCTCTTTCGACTGTCTTCCAAAAGCCAAAGCTTCACCGCGGCTTCCAAAATAGATATCCACTTTGTTTCCTCTGATACCGCTTCCGGTATCTTCTACAGTATAAACAACGCCGTCAATCATAACGTTTGATCCAAGGGGCAGAACAGTAAGGTCTGCTGAAAGTGTGTGTAGCGGCTGGGGTATCGTGCCGGAGTAAGTTTTCTGCTGTCTTCCTGAACTGCTTGGGCAGTAGGCTGTTGCAGAGAATATTCCGAGAGATGCTCCTCTTTCAAAAACCGGACCTGTGGGTGCTTTTTCTTCTGGCTGTACTTTTTCCTCTATGCCCGGTCCTACCTCGTCACGCATCGTGGCTTCGCTTGCAGTAGCAACCGTTCCGGTACTGTTCTTTTTCATTTGGTTATCCGTGTCAACACTCCAGGACTGTTGGTTTGCTGTACTTTGACTTTCAGCTGTCTGGGCAGCCATAGCAGTAGTGGATAACAGCAGAATACAAAGGAGTGTCAAAAATCCGGTGATCCGAATTCGTCTTGAAAAATTATTCATGATTTACCTCGCAATCGTGTTGTTATGGTGTATCAATTACCATTATATTACAAAAGTGTTAAAAGTCAAGAAAAAAATGTCATAGGCTTTGTAATATTTGATAGAAAATTGAGATAAAATGTACATGCACGTCACAAAAACTTCATTTAAAATTTTTCAGTAATGTATTGACAAATGTAGAAAAAAAGAATATATTATGAAAAGAAGATGTTAGCACTCCTAAACGTTGAGTGCTAACAAATGCCTCTGAAAGGAGCGTGGCAGTTTGGATGATAAGGATCAACTGGATGGACGGAAGATCATTATACTGAAAGCAATTATAAAAACTTACCTGGAAACAGGAGAGCCCGTAGGGTCCCGTACGATTTCAAAATATACGGACTTAAATTTAAGCTCCGCCACCATCCGCAATGAGATGTCTGATCTGGAAGAGATGGGTTATATTATGCAGCCCCATACCTCTGCAGGAAGGATACCTTCCGACAAGGGATACCGCTTTTATGTGAATATCATTCTTCAGGAAAAGGAAGATGAGTTTACTGAGATTAAAGAATTAATGTTAAAGCGTGTGGACCGGGTAGAGCTGTTGCTAAAGCAGGTGGCAAAGCTGCTTGCACAGAATACCAATTATGCGGCCATGATCAGCGCGCCCCAGTATCATCATAACAAGTTAAAGTTTATCCAGCTGTCCAAAGTTGATGAGGGAAAACTGCTTGTGGTGATTGTGATAGAAGGCAATATCATAAAGAACACCATAATCCCCATTCATTCGGAACTGAACGACGAAGGATTATTGAATCTTAACATTCTTTTGAATAATGCTTTAAACGGGCTTTCTATAGAAGAGATCAACTTAGAAGTGATCAGCAGGTTAAAGACCCAGGCAGGTCCCCACAGTGAAGTGGTGGACCGGGTTTTATCGGAGGTAGCAGCAGCCATCAGGGCCGATGATGAAGACCTTCAGATATATACCAGCGGAGCAACCAATATTTTTAAATATCCCGAGTTAAGCGACGGAGATAAAGCAAGTAAGTTAATCGATGCGTTGGAACAAACGGAACTTCTTCAGGAACTGGTGGATGATGTAAACAATTCAGAAAGCAGCTCCGGAATCCAGGTTTACATTGGAGATGAGGCACCTTTTCAGAACATGAAGGATTGCAGCATTGTTACCGCCAACTATGAACTTGGGGAAGGCTTAAGAGGAACCATCGGCATCATTGGCCCCAAGCGAATGGATTATGAAAAGGTACTGAATACGCTGAGGAATTTAATGACCCAGCTGGATACCATTTTGAAAAAAGATGAAAGGTGAAGGGTATAATATTGAGCATGGAAGATATTAAAACAGACGAGAATCTGGCAGAAGAGACGATGAATCAGGAAGATGCCGTTTCCTCTGAAAAAGAGACAGACATTACTTGCGACTGTAATGAAGAATCCTCACAGGAGCAGGATGAGATAGCAGAGTCAGAAGACGATGCAAAAGAAGAGCCGGGCAAAAAAGGATTCTTCGGTAAAAAGAAAGACAAAAAAGACCCGAAGGATGAGAAGATTGAGGAGCTTACAGACCGCCTCCAAAGATCCATGGCTGAATTCGATAATTTTAGAAAACGGACTGAAAAAGAAAAATCCGCCATGTTTGAAATAGGGGCAAAGGATATTATAGAGAGAATCCTTCCTATCGTTGATAACTTTGAACGGGGCCTGGCAGCAATTCCGGAAGAGGAAAAGGAATCACCTTTTGCTGACGGAATGGAAAAGATCTATAAGCAGTTGATGAAAACACTGGATGAGGCAGGGGTTAAGCCGATTGAAGCAGTTGGAATGCCTTTTGACCCCAGTTACCACAATGCAGTGATGCATGTGGAAGATGATTCTCTTGGTGAGAATGTAGTTTCACAGGAACTTCAAAAAGGTTATACCTATCGGGACACCGTGGTAAGACACTCCATGGTTCAGGTAGCTAATTAATAAAATAAATCAGAAACATACACAATTTTGTTTATAAAGTAGGAGGAAAAAACTATGGGTAAGATCATTGGAATTGACTTAGGAACAACAAACAGCTGTGTGGCCGTTATGGAAGGCGGTAAACCAGTTGTAATCCCTAACAGCGAAGGCGTAAGAACAACACCGTCTGTCGTTGCATTTACGAAAAACGGAGAAAGACTGGTTGGTGAACCTGCAAAACGTCAGGCAGTAACTAACGCAGACCGCACTATCTCTTCCATCAAGAGACATATGGGTACTGATTATAAAGTAACCGTTGATGGAAAAAATTACAGCCCTCAGGAAATTTCTGCAATGATTCTTCAGAAATTAAAAGCAGATGCAGAGGCTTATTTAGGAGAGAAGGTTACGGAAGCAGTTATTACCGTACCGGCTTATTTTAACGATGCACAGCGTCAGGCAACTAAGGATGCAGGAAAAATTGCAGGTCTTGATGTAAAACGTATTATCAACGAGCCAACAGCAGCAGCACTTGCTTATGGTCTTGATAACGAAAAAGAACAAAAGATCATGGTATACGATTTAGGAGGCGGTACATTTGACGTTTCCAATATTGAAATCGGTGACGGAGTTATTGAAGTACTTTCCACCAACGGCGATACCCGTTTAGGCGGAGATGATTTCGACAACCGCCTGACACAGTGGATGGTTGATGAATTCAAGAAGGCAGAAGGCGTTGACTTGTCCGGTGACAAGATGGCTATGCAGAGATTAAAAGAAGCTGCTGAAAAGGCAAAGAAGGAATTATCCTCTTCTACAACAACCAATATTAACCTGCCTTTCATTACAGCAACTGCAGAAGGTCCAAAGCATCTGGACATGAACTTATCCAGAGCGAAATTCGACGAACTGACACTGGATTTAATCGAGCGCACCGCAGTTCCCGTACAGAGTGCTTTAAAAGACGCAGGAATGACAGCAGCAGAGCTTGGAAAAGTACTTTTAGTTGGTGGATCCACCCGTATGCTTGCAGCTCAGGAGAAAGTAAAGCAGCTGACAGGCAAAGAGCCTTCCAAGTCATTAAACCCTGATGAGTGTGTAGCTATTGGTGCATGTATCCAGGGCGGTAAGCTTGCAGGCGATGCAGGCGCAGGTGATATCCTTCTTCTTGACGTAACACCACTTTCTTTATCCATCGAGACAATGGGCGGCGTAGCGACCAGACTGATCGAGAGAAACACAACAATTCCTACAAAGAAGAGCCAGGTTTTCTCTACTGCAGCAGATAACCAGACAGCAGTTGACATTCATGTAGTACAGGGTGAAAGACAGTTCGCAAGAGACAACAAGACTCTTGGACAGTTCCGTCTGGATGGAATTCCACCTGCAAGAAGAGGTGTTCCACAGATCGAAGTTACCTTTGATATTGATGCCAACGGTATTGTTAATGTTTCTGCAAAAGACTTAGGAACAGGCAAAGAGCAGCATATCACCATTACTTCCGGATCCAACATGTCCGATTCTGACATTGATAAGGCTGTAAAAGAAGCGGCTGAATATGAGACTCAGGATAAGAAACGCAAGGACGGCATTGATGCAAGAAACGATGCAGACTCCATGGTATTCCAGACAGAGAAGGCTTTGCAGGAAGTTGGAGATAAGATTGCTGATACAGATAAAGCAACCGTTGAAGCTGATTTAAATGAATTAAAAGAGGCAATAAACAGAGCACCATTAGAAGATATGACAGATGCTCAGATTGAAGATATCAAGGCAGGCCGTGAAAAACTCATGAACAGCGCACAGGCATTGTTTGCAAAGGTTTATGAGCAGGCACAGTCTCAGGCTGGAGCTGGTGCAGGTCCCGACATGGGAGCAGCAGGAGAGTCTTACCAGGAAAGCGATGTTGTTGACGGAGACTACAAAGAAGTTTAATATTAAGTCGTGTAACAGGACTTTGGGGAAAGTGTTGTAGGAATACAGCACTTTTTCCGCAGGAATAAATTCCTTACAATTATGAGAGGTAGACCTAAGATGGCAGAAAGTAAAAAAGA
>JAQSYE010000216.1 GCA_029256305.1 Lacrimispora sp.
TAAAATAACAAAAAAGGGATCCTGCCTCAAAAAAGACTGGATCCCTTACATTATCTAATATTAATAAAATAACCGGTTTACCGCGCTGAAGATACCCCGTATAGACGCTCTGGTGATGTTGGAACTGATTCCCACACCATAAGTTGCCTTTCCAGTTTTCACATCAAGCAAATGGATATAGGATGCAGCCTGAGCTCCAGATCCGGAAGCAAGTGCATGCTCGTAGTAATCCAGCACCCTGATTTCGATGCCGAGTTCCTTCTCCAGACCTTTCTGAACTGCATCGATCGGTCCGTTTCCGACACCCTCGAATACTTTTTCCACACCATGGTCTGTGTAGCGGACTCTGGCAAAAGTTGAGAACTCCACCTCTTCTTCTGCCTCTGTAATCTGGCTCTTTCTGAAATGAATCGGTTCCTTCCTCTCAGTATAACAGCTTTTGAATTCTTCCAGGATCTGCTCTGGTGAAACCTCACCCTGCTTTTCGGAAATTGCCTGAATAACATCGGCAAACTCCTTGTGCATTCCCTTGGGAAGCTTGAATCCATAGAACGTATCCATTACAAATGCTACGCCGCCCTTACCGGACTGGCTGTTAATTCTGACAATGGGTTCATACTGTCTGCCAATATCGGAAGGATCAATCGGAAGATAAGGAACCTCCCAGAACGGATTCTTCTTGTCATGCATCGCCTGCAAGCCTTTGTTGATGGCATCCTGATGAGAACCTGAAAATGCAGTGAAAACAAGTTTACCAGCATATGGATGTCTGGGTTCCACTTCCATCTTGGTACAACGCTCATAAACATCTACGATCTCACGAATATTCTCAAGATGAAGTTCCGGATTAATGCCCTGTGAAAACATATTATAAGCAACTGTTAAGATATCCACGTTGCCGGTACGCTCTCCATTCCCAAGCAGAGTTCCTTCCACTCGGTCCGCACCTGCAAGAAGAGCCAACTCAGTCGCAGCAATCCCTGTTCCCCTGTCATTGTGGGGATGAACGCTTAAAATAATGCTGTCACGGTTTTTGAACCGGGAATTCATCCATTCAATCTGATCTGCATATACGTTGGGGGTCGTCATCTCCACCGTGGAAGGAAGATTGAAAATAATCTTCTTTTCCGGAGTAGCTTCCCAGGTTTCCTGCACAGCGGTACAGATATCAAGTGCAAATTCAATCTCTGTTCCAGTAAAGCTCTCAGGAGAATACTCAAGCATAACCTCTCCCTTAAAATCCTGCATATACTGTTTCACCCACTGGGTTCCCTGTACTGCAATCTCTTTAATCTCATGCATCTCTTTGCGGAAGACCACATCACGCTGTAATGTAGATGTGGAATTGTAGATATGAACGATTGACTTCTTTACTCCCTCTAAGGCTTCAAATGTCCTTTTAATTAAATGCTCTCTGCACTGAACCAGAACCTGAATCACCACATCATCAGGAATCAGTTTCCGCTCTACAAGCTGTCTTAAGAAATCAAACTCAATCTGGGAAGCAGCAGGAAAACCCACTTCAATCTCCTTAAAACCAAGTTTAATCAGAAGGTTAAACATCTCAATCTTTTCTTCCACCACCATAGGCTCAATAAGTGCCTGGTTTCCATCTCTCAAATCCACACTGCACCAGATCGGCGCTTTCTTAATCTCCCCGCACGGCCATTGTCTCTCCGGATAGTTCACTACCGGTACTCGCTTATATCTTTCATAATTTAACATGTCTGATCTCCTCCATTTTCCTATATTGTCTGTATTTCCTTCATAAAAAAATCAGTTCAGGCTTTGGAGTCGATAAATCACGCTGTATTTTTTGACAATGAACAACGTGGGTTTTAAAGGTCTAACCCCATCTGTCATCATTCCTTTGCATTAAAATCACATGCCGTGCTCTGACAAACCACCACGGTAAAGTGTTATGCTATTATAGCACGAGTAAAAATGAGTTACAACAAAAATTTTTTGAACCTGTAAAATCTTTTATCTGCTCATCTGAAGAAGCTTGGTCTTTAATTCCCCTTCCATACGGGCAAGCTCTACTTCTGCTTCTTTTCGTTTTTCTCTGCCCTCTGCCTGAATGCGCACCACTTCATCAAGGGTTGTAATCAGGGACTCATTGGTCTTTTTCAGAGTTTCCATGTCCACAATTCCACGCTCTGACTCTTTTGCAGTCTCGATGGTTGCCGTCTTTAACACTTCTGCATTCTTTCTAAGCAGCTCATTGGTCATATCCGTGACTTCTCTTTGTGCCTTTGCTGCCTGCTCCGAATGATTGATTCCGATGGCCAGAACCATCTGACTTTTCCAGAGCGGAATGGTATTAACAAGCGTTGACTGGATCTTCTCTGTCATTAAAGTATCGTTATTTTGAACCAGCCTGATCTGAGGAGCCATCTGAATGGAAATCATACGGGTCAGCTCTAAGTCATGGATCTTCTTTTCAAAACGTCCGCACATGGCAGACAAATCATTGGCCGCCTGGGCATCTTCCGGAAGACCGCTTCTTGCCGCCCTATCCATTAAAAGAGGGAGTTCTTCCTGGGAAACCTTTAAAAGCTTTCTCTTTCCTGCCAGAATATACATGGTCAGTTCTTTAAAATAGGTGGTATTTAATTCATACATCTTATCCAAGAGAGCGATATCCTTTAAAAGCTGAATCTGATGATTTTGAAGAATCTTGCAGATCTGGTTCACATTGGTCTCTGCAGAAGCATATTTTGCTTTCATGTTGTCCAGTCGGTTGGCACTCTTTTTAAAGAAACCGAAAAAGCCCTTTTCCGATTCTTCCGTTTCAAAACTTTTTAACTCTGTCACCACATTGGTGAGCATCTGGCCAACTTCACCTAAATCCTTTGATTTTACATTATTAAGGGCGGATTCAGAAAAATCAGCAATCTTTTTTTGCGCTCCGCCACCGTACTGAAGTACCATGTTGGAATCTTTTAAATTGATTTTATCAGCGAAATCAGAAACAAGCCGTTCTTCCTCCGGCGTAAGCTCCGGAACCGGCGCTGTCTGAGTTATTGTTTCATTGTTTTGCAGAAGCTCATTCCCCTCTTTCACACCCTCTGTCTGATCAAATGGAGTTAGCGTCAGCTGTGGCGCTTCTTTTATCATCTCTTCCATATCTTTACTCATTCTTTGTTTCCTCCTGTAAAATCGCTTTCAGCCCAGCCATCTTTCTTTAACATTGTCTGGAGTACCGATGCATCCGTGGTGATATCCATAGCCGCATCCTGATAAAGATCGTCAAGCAGCCTTTCAAAAGCCAGATTGATGGTATCAAGAGTTCCCTCAATCTCCTTTTTTGCATTTACAATATTATTCCCCTCTATGCCAGTGCTCTCAAAATCCCGGTAAGCATTCACCAGCTTTACAGTAGTCGGAAGGTAATAATCCATGAACTGCTCCATCTCACCCATTTGGTCCGGATGTCTTAAAACTGTATCAAAAATCCGCTGTATTACGTCCTCAAGCATGGTTATCTTGCGGGAAATAACTTCGCCTGGAATGGCATCATTGGCTTCTCTTAGTACTTTTAAGTAATTTTTTCCCTGAGCCATCATTTCCTGTAACGCCTTATTTTCCTGGGTTGCATCGTCTGAAATCCGCCCCAGTTCTTCCTCTTTTTCCCGCTCTTTTAATGCCTTCTGACACTCCAGATACTGGTTGTATGTGGCTTCACTTAAGATCAGACAGGTTTTCTGCTGGTCTAGATGGGCTTGGGGAAAAATACCCAGCTTCATCATTTTCTCCACGTCTTTCAGTACATATTCACGGGATTTGCCAACACTTGCAGCCAATTCCTCCAGATTAGAATACATCCGTTTTTCTGACTGCTTCGCATAGATTCTTGCTCTTTTTAATCTTCCGTTTATGGAGATTCCGGTATAAAGCATACAGCCGGAAGCAATTCCTGCTGCCAGAAGAAAGGTAAAGGCACTGGCTGCCGCCCAGGCAACCGGTTTTAAAATCATGGAAGCCAAAAGAGAGGCAAGAATCCCGATCAGATCAAAACCCAGAAAAAGGCTTCCGAAAATGGTTAGAAGCACTCCGGATACTCGTCCCTGCTGGTTAATCTTAATTTCCTGTCTTCCTGTACCGACTAAGGAACTGCCTGTCCGCTCTTTCACGGAACGGCTGGTCTGAAACGCCCGGTAACCCGGTTCGTCATCGGTTTCCTTCTTTATCTCACTGTTTTCGCTCGTGTTATCCCGTCCCGGCGACTGAGTCCAGCTTTTCGTCCCTTTTACCAGCTGGTTTCTCGCTTCATCCAGCGCAAAATTTACGGAATCGGATATGATTCGGTTCAGCTGGTTAAAATCTCTGGAATCAATGGCACTTTGCACCGTACTCCGGATTTGTTCTCCTAAGTTTGATTTATCTTTTTTATCCATATTTCCGATCTCCCAAAATAAATTTGCAGATAGATACAATGATATCATGAATTGTCTTCATTTACAATGAGACACCGATATTAAAACTGAAAAAGTCATTGAAAAACCGGCTGTTATCTTCGGTTTTCAATGACTTTCATTTACAATCAGGAAATGACGTGACCCCTTGATTTCATGACATCAATTACCTGCTCCACGTACTGTTCACAGGTTTTTAAATCAGCTGCTTCTACCATTACACGAACAACCGGCTCTGTGCCTGACTGGCGAAGAAGAATTCTTCCGCTGTCCCCAAGACTCTGTGCTACTTTTTCCACTTCAGCCTTTACCGCCTCATCATCCTGTGCTGCTGTCTTATCATGCACACGGACATTCTTCAGTACCTGCGGATAGATCTCCAGCTCAGAAGCCAGCTTTCCAAGGCTTTCTTTCTTTTCCAGAATCACTTCCATCACTTTTAAGGAGGTTAAGATTCCATCTCCAGTCGTCGCATGCTTACTGAATATAATGTGGCCTGACTGTTCGCCGCCCAGACAGTTCCCATTGGTGACCATGTTCTCATAAACATATTTGTCGCCCACAGCTGTCTTCTCATATTCAATGCCTTCCCGGTCTAAAGCTTTATACAATCCGAAGTTGGACATCACTGTTGTCACCACTTTGTTATTTTTAAGCAGACCCTGATCTTTCATATATTTGCCGCAGATATATAAGATGCCGTCTCCGTCAACCACGTTTCCGTTCTCATCAACGGCGAGACAACGGTCCGCATCTCCATCATAAGCAAACCCCACATCTGCTCCTACTTCCTTTACAAACTTCACCAGCTGTCCCATATGAGTAGAACCGCACCCTGTATTAATATTCAAACCGTTTGGTTCATTGCTGATCACGTGGGTTTCCGCACCAAGCGCATCAAATACGTTCTTGGCAATGGCAGAAGCGCTTCCGTTGGCACAGTCCAGCGCCACTTTTTTATTCTTAAAGGATCTGGTCGCAGTAGAGATTAAATATCCGATATAGCGGTTTCTTCCTGCTGCAAAATCCACGGTTCTGCCAATCTTATCTTGTGTGGCAAATGGCAGTTCTTCCACTTCTCCATCTAAATATTTCTCGATCTCTGTGATGACTGATTCTTCTAACTTCTCTCCCTTTTCATTGATCACCTTGATTCCGTTATCATAGTATGGATTATGACTTGCAGAAATCATGATCCCGCAGGAGAATTCTTCCGTACGGACAACGTAGGAAACGCTGGGGGTTGTGGTTACATGAAGCAGATAAGCATCGGCTCCTGATGCAGTAAGTCCTGCAACAAGAGAATATTCAAACATATAGCTGCTGCGCCTTGTGTCTTTTCCGATTACGATCCTGCATACCTCAGCCGGTTCTTTCTGTCCATAGTACCAGCCTAAAAAGCGGCCTACCTTATAAGCATCCTCAACAGTCAGCGTGACATTTGCTTCTCCTCTAAAACCATCGGTTCCAAAATATTTACCCATTTTATTATTCTCCTTTATAAATCTGCGGTGATAAAAGTGATATGTACCATATCACATTCCTGTCCTCTTTTCAATTTAAGGGACTAATGCTGCATATAGAATGGTTCTTGCATCTTCAAATTCATAGCTGCAGGTAACAAATGACCACAAAGTTTCCACCGGCGCTTGGGGAGCCTGATAGAACATGCCGTTCTTTGTCATCTCGTCTACATATAACAAAAAGCTCTCATCTGTTTCAAATTTTGTTTTCCTGCGTATTCCGCCGGCATCCGTATAGAGCACAGTGACAGGCCGCAGATGAAATTCCCGCTGCGGTGTATAGATCACAATGTCCTGATGGGCGCGGTAAAAAGATTCATCTTTATACTTTATGATATCCTTAAACATCGAGCCGTTTTTCATATGATGCCCATAAATTATGTTATGCTTCCCGGAAAAATCAGGTTCGCTGTCACAGTCAAGAAATATGGCTCCTGACGGATTCTTTTTCCCATCAAAATCCGTATCTAAGTAAGTGTCATTATTGTCAGTATGGACGATAGGGTAATCAATACTGGTATCAGTAATGCGGATCCAGCCAACAATGTCTGGATTGATCTCTCTTAGTTTATCAAAAGAAATAGGGGATACGTAAGGTTCTTCTTTTTTTATCTGCGTTTCTGATTTGGAAGGGACGCTTTCTTCCTGTCCTCCCGCCAACTCAGCAAGGCTTTCGTAAAGGTGGTCTGAATTCTGCTTTTCACGGTAATCAAAGTAAAGCACTCCGGCCCCGGCTGCCAGAAGCAGAAATGCAAATATGAGAATTCCTATTGACAGTTTTTTTCTGTTCATAACACTCTCCTGCTTTCTTTTTTCCTATTCTTCTGCTTTAGTATAGCTTATTTTAATAAAAATCTCAATCTTTTATAAGCTGCGCTAGACTTTTAACGTTTTTTTCTATATACTAAGGAAAGAAAATGT
>JAQSYE010000217.1 GCA_029256305.1 Lacrimispora sp.
ATCCATTCATAGTCCTTATCCGGTACTCCGGATGCCTGAGAGTGTTACTCCTTCGGCAGACAATCGTCATTTTCCTACGAACTTCACTTGTTGGTTTTTCACTTTTTTACTTTATCACATTAACACAGGCACTTAATAATGTCAAGTCACTGCTTTACTTTCTTTTCTCTATGCACTTTATTTTCTATTCTTTTTATACCCAAAAACAGCTCCCGCTCAGACAAACTGTGGGGAGCTGTTAAAAATTATAACAAGATTCATAAAAACGTATGCTTAGCAGGTGGCCCCGCCGACCAGATGCAGCTTTGCATCCAGGATTTCCTGCTTCCTGCTTAAAACATCATCAGAAAGGAGCTGCTCTTCTACATTCTTCTACATTCTCAAAACCGATCCGCTCAATGGTATCAGCGAACCGCTCCCCGGTGTGTCCCTGCTCCCGGAACAGAAGAATAGTCTTCTCAACTACAGACAACACTTCCTCTTCGCTCTTAAAAATCCTGCCGAGGGCTTTGCCGTGGTTAATCTTTTTCCCCCATCTTCCTCCGATATACACAATAAATCCAGGTGTACCCTCTTCGATGACATCAAAGGGGCATTTTCCTATACATCGTCCGCAGTTGTTACAAATCTCCTTATCGATTTCAATCAGACCATCGGAAACCGTTGCTGCTTTCATTGGGCATACCGTTTCAACCTGACATTTCTTGCAGCCATTACACATATCTTCGTCAACACAGGGAATCATCTGACCAACAATGCCAAGATCATTTAAATTGGGCTTTACGCAATTGTTGGGGCAGCCTCCTGTGGCTATCTTAAATTTGTGAGGCAGCTTTACCGTGTGATAGCCCTTATAGAACCGCTCATGAATCTTCTCTGAAAGATCAAAGGTATCATATAACCCATACTGGCAGGTTGTTCCCTTACAGGATACAACCGGGCGCACCAGCGATCCGGTTCCTCCGGTCTCCAGTCCCGCTTCAGCAATGCAGTTTCGAAATGCCTCAATGTCATTGAAATGAATTCCTCTTACTTCCACTGTTAAACGTGCTGTAAATTCCACATCTCCGTTGCCGAATTTTCGTGCTGCCTCTGCGATGGCAGCGGTCTGGTCTGCTGTTATCTTACCGTTTACTGTAATTACACGTCCGTTAAATAAATCCGTCCCCTTATTATTTAAAAACCCCAGTGCCTTAACGCTCTTGATCTCATCTGGTTTTAATGTGCATGCCATAATTAACTGCTCCTGTTTTCTTTTATTATGAACCTTCTACCTCTGTAAAAGTAATACCGCCTTCCAGCACTTTCGTATGTTTGTAGCCGTAGTAATTCAGCCGGTTCTGAAGCAGATAAGCCCGCTTTCCTCTGTTGCATACCAGAAGGATAGGATCTTCCTTATCAAGGCCTTCTACCGGTCCGTCTACCTCCGTTAATTCCACATGCATGGCACCCGGGACAGAAGGAACCTGCCCGGCGTCCACCAGCTTATATCCTTCTGCCATTCCATTTGCATATTCCGCAGGAGTCATGGATTTTAAATCACCACTTAACTTATTAAGTAAAATATTTAAGGTATGTACAAATGGATGGATTGCTGTAGAAAATGGAGGCGCATAGGCAAGATCCATATCAGCAAGATCGTTTAAATCCGCCTTGCACATAATCGCAGTCACTGCCATATCCACAATTTTATCAACTGCCCCACTGCCAACTGCCTGAACTCCCAGCAAGCGGAGCGTTTTCTTATCAGCAATCATTTTAATAATAAAATAAGAAGCTCCCGGCATATAATGCGCCTTGTCATCTACCACTGCGATCACGCTGGCTGCATCAAATCCTTCCTCTATGGCCTGGGCCTCTGTCAGTCCGGTTCTTCCGGCATTTAACCCTGGAAGCTTACACACTGCCGTGCCCAGAACGCCGCGGTAGGAACGCTCTTTCCCTGCAATAGTCTGTGCAATGAGCCTTCCGCTGATATTGGCTGTTGACCCCATAGGTGACCATGCCGGTTTTCCTGTAATGGCATTTCTCACCATAGCACAATCTCCTGCCCCATATATATCCTGATCATTGGTTCTACCCTGGGAATCGGTAATTATGGTTCCTTTAAACATCTCGATTCCGGTACCCTCTAAGAATTCTGTGTTTGGTCTGATTCCTGCGCAGAAAACAACCATATCTGCTTTATAGGCACGTTTATCCGTTACTACCTTCTCAACTTTTCCGTCACCTTCAAGAGCCGTTACCCTCACCCCTGTCACAACAGGAATTCCTGCATCAGCAACCTTTCGTTCCAGATAATCAGAAACCTCCGGATCAAAACCAGGCAGAATCTGAGGCGCCATATCCACTACAAATGGCTTAATCCCTTCTGCTGCCAGATTCTCCGCCAGTTCCAGACCGATATAGCCTGCACCAACCACAACAGCCTTCTTTATCCCTCCATTTACCGCGAGCTCCCTGATCTGAATGGCATCCTCAGGCGTTCTCATGGTAAATACATTCTGCAGTTTACTTCCCTCAACAGGAGGAACAACCGGGCTTGCTCCTGTTGCGATTACAAGCTTATCATAGTTGTAAACCTTTTCTTCTCCAGTCTCCAGATCAACTGCTGTCACGGTTTTGCCTTCACGGTCTACCTTTGTGGCCTCTGTTCCAACCAATACCTTCGCTCCCGTGAGTTTCTCAAACTTCTGAGGAGTATTGACGATCAGCTGCTCCTTCCCGGAAATCACATTTCCAACAAAATACGGAAGTCCACAGCCTGCATAAGAGATATTTTCTCCTTTATTCAAAATGATCACTTCGTTTTCTCTGTCTTCCCGCATAAGCTTTGCAGCCACTTTTGTTCCTGCAGCTACACCGCCAAGTACAATCACCCTCATCGTTTTCTCCTTTAGATTTGTATCAAAAAATTGATTAATTATTATCAATATCATAACACTTGTTTTTTATGCCGTAAAATAGTATTATCTAAAGCATGATATTGGTTTTTTCTATACCAGAAGAAGGGAGATAGTAAGATGGCAACCTTAAAACAATTAAAGACCTATATAGCAGTGGCGGAGACATTAAAAATGAGTGAGGCAGCCAAACGTCTCTTCTTATCACAGCCTACGGTGAGTCAGATTATTGCAGATCTGGAGAAAGAATATGAAACCATATTTTTCAAACGATATCCCAAGTGCCTGGAGCTTACCCCCACGGGAAAACTTTTCTGGGACAGAGCCCTTAATGTTTTAAACAGCTACGAAACGTTAAACCAGTCCATGAAAAACTCTGCTGTACTTCGCCCTTTGCGTGTTGGAGTGACCTTAACCATCGGAGATACCATGATCAGTGACATTATTCAGACACTTCAAAAGAGCCATCCGGATATTTCCTGCTCTGTTTTTATAGAAAATACAAAGATTCTGGAACACCGCCTGATCCACAATGAACTAGATATCGCGCTTGTGGAAGGTGTGATATTAAATGACAAGATTCATACAGAACCTATTATAGAAGACGAGCTACAGCTAATTTACAGCAAAGACCATCCGTTTTCGGGAAAGACTGTGATCAAAGCCGAGGATTTATACAACTGCGAATTTATACTGAGAGAAATTGGAAGTGGAACACGCTCTATCTTTGAAAATCTCATGCAGACCCGTCATATTCCCTATTGCGTTAAATGGGAATCCTACAGCGGTTCTGCCATACTTGACGGTGTTTCTCGCAACTTTGGCATCGGAGTCATCTCCACTCGCTATGTAAAGAACTATTCCCGGTCTGAAATCATCCATGCCCGTCCCATTAAAGATATGCCCATGAACCGATACTTTTATCTTTGCTATAATGAGTGTCACTCCTTCAACTCCCAGATGGCTGATTTTAAAGAAGTAGCCAAGTCCATGAAATAATGAGAGTCTCCTGCTTAATCAGATGCGGGAAACTCTATGCTCATTCCGTCATAGGCAAATTCAATGCCCTCATACTGCCTTTGGAGCCTTAAATAGTCGTCATAAGATTTTCCCCAGTCTTCTTCTAAGTGAGTAATAATCACCTTTCCGATCTGATAGTTCTTCTTTAGCTCAACAATCTCATCCATAACAAATAATTCTTTTCGCAAATCATTTGTTTCATCAAGCACAAATCCATCCTTTAATTGATCTCCCACAATGGTATTGCCAATAATTAAAACACTGGCTTCATAAAAAAGGGGGTGATCCGGAAATGGTTTCACGTCACAGGGGGCATAAATCACTTTCCTGTCCTGATCTTCTATTACAAAGATCGTTACGATGCCGCTTTCATCAACCGGAACAAATGTAATATGAATTCCGTTTTGATCCATATGATTCATATTCTCGGCTTTTGCCAGCCCCATGTCTTCATAATATTCCAACATGGAACCATACTTGCTGCACTGGCGCCTCAGTTCCTTTGTAATCTCAGGCAGTGCCCCTACTGTCAGAGGCTGACTGCAGGTTATTCCTACAGACCGGGCCAGCCAGTCCATCTTTAACTGCTCAATCACCCGAATTCCCATGGTATGATCCGGGTCCGCGTGGCTAAACAATATGGTATCAATCGCTTTCACTTCTGCATTGTTTAATGCTGCACTTATGTCTTCCGGCGTATCAATTAATAAGTTTAGGTCTTCTAAATACAGGCTGCAGCCGCATCTTGCGTAGGGGACTCCTTTTATTCTGGCTTCCCTGCATATTCTGCATTGGCATAATGGTCTTGGAATGCTGACACAGCCGCCTGAACCGATTATTTTGATCTTCATTTCTTTCGCCTTTCAAAATTGAAATTTTTTCTCATATCGTGTGATGTTGTTAGCCCCAGTCTTGCGTTAAAAAGCTGATGCCCAGATAAACTGCAGTTACAATAGACCAGTAAATGGCCGGAACACGATCTTTTTTCTTTTTTTCCAGTTTTTGGGCTTCCACATATTCTGCCTCCTGAAGAAGAATCTGAAAACAGGATTTTCTCCCCCCTGCCACGATAATCAGATAGACTGCTGCTGCCACAATCACAAACAATACTTCCAGGCAAATGGTCTTTATGAATTCTGAAGCATCTAAGGAAGTTGCAATTAATAACGGACATACAGAAACGATGCACATAAACACACCTGTGACCGTATAGATCCTGTTAATTCCTTCATACTCTGCCATTTTCTTGCGCACAATTGCTTCTACTCCATAATCCAACCGGAACACTTCTTTCTCCAGATGCTCAAATGATTCCATCTTCATTCCATTTAATATGAAAAACACAGTAGCAATACCAACAATCAGAATTAGAACAATGACCCCGATGCCCCCTGCCATTCCTTCACTGATCACATTTTCTTTATATTCCGCCAATGCTCCAAGATAAATAAGAAGAGCCGGAGACAGAATGCAGGCTGACACTGCCGCAGCCACCTGTCTTGATGCTTTTATCTTATTTTCCATAAATTCACCTGCTACTTCCGCGGTGATTCGTCTCATTCCATTTTCGCTCTCGGAAACCTCAGGTGAAGCCGCTGGCAAGTCCTCCAGTTCTTCCTTTAACAGATAATCCGTAGATACGCCAAATAACTGACTAAGCTTTAGTATTCGTTCCAGATCCGGAATGGAAGCCCCTGATTCCCACTTGGAGACCGACTGTCTGGACACATCCATCTGGAAGGCCAGTTCCTCCTGAGACCACCCGTTTTTCTTTCTGAGTTCCATAATTTTTTCTGCTAAAATCACAATTATCCATCCTCTCATCATTCATTTTGGTCACTCTGCCCATCCGTTACTTTCTGGTTTGTTATTGTATTTAAGAAAGCTAACGATGTGTGATGACAGCCTTTATTATAGGATCTTTACCGGTTGTCAACTACCAAGTGCACTGTATGATCTGTCAACCAGCGGTTGCAATTTGCAGAAAAACAGGTTCTATTATCCACCAGTCACAAACGTCATTTCTGTCTCAGAAGAGAACTCTTCTATGTACTGATACCCCAAAGCATTAAATTCCTTTAACTGCCCGATCTCTGTCACATGGTTCTCAGCCATAAACTTAACCATCTCGCCCCTTGCCATCTTGGCCAGTGTCCCCTTCTGCTTTATTTTCCCTTGATCCAGTTCTCCAAATGTACAAGTGATAAAGGTATCAGCAGATGACAAATGTGGTTTCACTGCCTGGGAGTACTCCCTGGAGGCGAGATTTATCACCGTATGATCTTCCTTTGTCAGTTCTTTATAGATACTGTCATTCCAGAAGCCGTATAAATCCCTGCTTTTTGCAATAGCCATACGCGCCTGCATCTCAAGGCGGTATGGCACAACTCCATCAAAGGGAGATAAGATTCCGTAAAACCCGGAGAGAATCCGCAGATGGGCTCCGAAATAATCAAGTGCCTGACTGGTCAGAACAACAGGTGCCATATGCTGGTATTGAAGACCCTCGTAGGCCAAAACTGCAGGAGTTAAGTTTTTTTCCAAATCCATATCAGCAAACCGCCTGTAATTTAATCCGGCAAGCGTGTCGTTGCAGACCCATAACTTCTTCGCCTCATCATAGGACATCTTTTTTATTTCTTCCCAAAGGATTCTGGTCTGATCTAAAAAAACCGGCAATCCTGTTGCAGCCAGAGAATCGGTATCCACATTCATTTTCTTCGCTGGTGAGATTATGATTTTCATTTAAATTTCCTTTAACATCTGCGTCGGATTTTCAGCCGCCTTTACTTTTCCCAATGCCTTTACTATTACTCCCTGTTCATCAAGCAGATATGTGGTCCGAACCACGCCCATGGTCTTTTTCCCATACATATTCTTTTCCTGCCACGCATCGTAGGCCTTTATCGCAGTCAGCTCCGGATCAGAAAGAAGAGTAAACGGCAATCCGTTCTTCTCCTCAAATTTCTTATGAGAGGCTACGCTGTCCTTGCTGATACCGATCACAACTGCATCCTTTTCAAGAAACTGGGGATAAAGCTGCGCAAATCCACAGGCCTGACTGGTACAGCCCGGTGTCTGGTCTTTTGGATAAAAATAAAGGATCACTTTCTTCCCCTTGTATTCTTCTAAGGTATGAACCACTCCATTCTGGTCCGGTAATTCAAATGACGGTGCTTTTGTTCCTGTTTCTAACATCTTTATTCCCCTTTCCGTCTGTCTGTTCTTATTATCTCCAACAGAATGACATTCCAATATATGTATTTATATTATCATGAACAGGGAATTTTGTGGATAGAAAAATTAAACCTGTTTCTATTTATTCCGGGATCTGAACGGTAATTTAATTTCTGAAATAATCAGTCCGGCCAGCGTAAGTAAAATCCCAAGCACTGCAGTACCTGTAATTGTCTCGTGAAGAATCAGTACCGAGGTAATAACAGTAATCACCGGAACCATATAAATATATACACTTGTTTTCACAGCTCCCAATATCGTCAGCGCATAATTCCAGGTTACGAAACAAATGGCGGAGGCCCCAAATCCAAGAAATAAAATGTTAAATAGATTCACTGGCTCCATGATCTGCCCAATATCCGGCTCAAACTTAAATATAAATAATACAGGCATCATAAACAGCAACCCATAAAAGAAAATTCTCCGTGTTACCAATATAGTGTGGTAATGGTACCTGCTGATTTTCTTTGTAAGTACGGAATAGAGGGCCCACACAACTGCCGCCAGAACCGCCAGTATATCTCCCAATGGATTTAATTTTAATTGACTGCTTCCGTTAAAACTGATGAGAAATATCCCCGCCACTGCCACTGCAAACCCGACGAAAAACTGGGTTCTCATCTTTTCCCCATCCAAAAATAAATGGGCGAAAATCGCAGTGAAGAACGGTGCGATGGAAATAATGACTCCAACATTGGAAGCAAGCGTATAGGTCAATGCTATATTTTCCAACAGAAAGTAAAGCGTGATACCGCATAATCCTGCTCCTGCAAAATATAGCTCTTGTTTCCTTTCCTTCACGTTTAGACGGTGCGGATGTAAGGCAAGTACCGCAAAATAGCCAATAACAAATCTTATAAACAATATTTCTATGGGAGTAAACGCCTTTAAAAGTATTTTAGTGGATATGAATGTGGTCCCCCAGATAAAAATTGTAAATATTGAAAACAAATGTCCCTGTATCTCTTTTTTTCTGTCCATGAAAACCCTTTCTATTAGTCAGCGTCAAGTATCTTTAAATATTTTACTATACTGCTTCGGTGTAAGTCCTATGTATCGTTTAAAAAAGTTGGAAAAATGACTTTGATCACTGAATCCGGTCTGCATTGCTACATCAACAGGCATCGCCCCCTGCTCTAACAGCTTCTTAGCTCTGTCAATTCGTATCGTTTCCAGATAGCTGTAAGGAGAGATTCCCTTTTGCCTGGTAAATGACCGAAGCAGGTGGTATTTACTCAGCCCTGTCATTTTGCAAAGATCATTGAGAGAGATATTTTCCATATAATGTTTCTCCAGGAATTCACAAACTGCCTTTGCTTCCGTGCTTTGCACTGTATGTTCCTTTGGCAGATGCTGTTTTGTGTGTTCTTCGACCAGCTGCCCCAAAAGGAAGAAGAATATCTCCTCTTTTTTAAAATCCGTTTCTTCCTCCATAATCATCTGATGAAGCTCTTTCAGTATGACAGCCAGTTCACTGTGAAAAAGAACCTGGGAGGTGAAATAAGGCAGGTATTCATTTCCTGTTATCTCAAGCATTGCCTTTTTCATAATTTCGGGCTGGATATTCACGCAGCGATAATCGAACGCTTTTCCGTCGATCTGATCACAGGCATGATTATCCCGAGGATTAAACAGCAATAAATCCCCTGGTTCTACGGTGTAATCCCTGTTTTTACAGTGAAGATACCGTTTCCCGGCTTCAATAAATCCAATTACGTAATAATCATGGAAGTGGTTGGGAAACTTTTGCATGATCCCCTGAAAATGATACGCCTCAACATTTAATTCCCCATCGTATTTCACAGTCCGTAGTTCCTGTTTCATAAACTGATCCCTCCTTTCACCCCTGTATCAAACATAGTATAACATAGATGATGGCTGCTTTCTTGTATGATATTGCCTTTCACTGTATAAAAATACACCTCTTACCGCCAATAACCCACCACTTGTCTGAAACATATTTACATAGCTGTTATTTTCAGATAAAATAAGCACATATTAAAAACAGACGCCGGCGCTGACCAGAAAGAACAGGAGGATGGATATCACTTTATTATGAAAATTCAAATAGAAATTGATACGGCTTTACAGGAAAGTGAATTGCGAATCCGCTGTCCTGAAATCACTGAGGAGATTACCCTGATTCAAAAAATGATTTCGGAACTGGATAACAGCCAGACACAGATGATTTTCTATCAAAATGATACGGAATTCTATTTTCATGTAAGCAGAGTCCTGTTTTTTGAGACTGCAGACAAGGGCATCTTCGCCCATACAACCGATGATGAATTTCTGGTAGAATATAAGCTTTATGAACTGGAAGAGCTTCTCCCCCCTTATTTTATGAGAATCTCAAAATCCACCATCTTAAACACAACAAAGGTTTACAGCATCACACGCAGTCCCACTGCCTCCAGCAGAGTGGAATTTCAAAACTCCTATAAAAAGGTCTATGTATCAAGAAACTACTATAAGCTTTTAAAATGGAAGCTGGATCACCAGCACATGGAACGATAAAAAAGAGAGGTAAAATCAATATGCAAAAAAATAGATTATTTTGGGGAATTATGTTTATCCTGGCAGCTGTATTTGTAATAATCGGAAAACTTGGTTATCTTGGAACTTTCAGCCCGTTTTCCATAGTCTTCACTGTATTTATGCTGGCTATCATCGCCAAAAGTATTCCACGCTTAAATTTTTCAGGAATCTTATTTCCAATCGCATTCCTGTGCATTACCTATGACAAGGTTCTAAATATAGAGAGTCTGACTCCCTGGACCGTCCTAGCGGTAGCATTCCTTGGAAGCATCGGGTTATCCTTGCTGTTTCATAAGAAAGACCATTATTGGCATGCTCATCATTATAAATACAACGGTTTTAATCAGGATTCACGGGTGGAAGTGATCGATGTGGAAGACAATGACCACGTAAAGCAAAGCACTCATTTTGGAGCCAGCACAAAATATATTAACACTGATAATTTTAAACAGGCGGACTTAGACTGCAGCTTTGGCTCCATACAGGTTTATTTTAATAAAGCACATGTAGAAACAGATGCCATTGTCCGTATCAACGGAAGCTTCTGCGGGATCGAACTTTATGTTCCGAAGGAATGGCGGGTGGAAAACCAGATTGAATCTGTGGTGGGCGGAGTCAGTGAAAAAGGCAAAGGTTTTGCCACCAGTGATACTGCTCCTGTTTTAAAACTGGTAGGAGAGCTTAGTTTCTCAGGAGTGGAAATTATTTATATTTAAACACTGCACGTCAAAAAATCAGTTGAACTATCTGAAAAGATAGGTCGACTGATTTTTTTATTAAAAAAACCATTTTATCGCTTACTGTTTCATATTATCTAGCACAATTGTCTGCGCTACCAATCAGGATTTTAAGACCGTGCTCCAGTTCCGTAATCACATAAGTCAGACATTCTTCCACTGCTTTCGGACTGCCTGGCAGGTTTAATATTAACGTTGATTTCCGAATTCCGCAGGCAGCCCTTGATAACATGGACCGCTTTGTAATCTGCATACTGTAAGCGCGCATCGCTTCCGGGATTCCAGGCACCATACGCTCAGCAACCTTTTGCGTAGCCTCAGGCATACAGTCTCTCTGGGAGAATCCAGTTCCGCCAGTTGTCAAAATGAGATCTGCGGTATGCTTGTCGCAGATATACTTCATCTCATCACATAACATGGTCATATCATCAGGGAGAACGGTTTGGTGAACAACTTCGTAACCATATTCTTGCACGATCCGGCAGATAACAGGTCCGCTTAAATCCTCTCTTTTTCCTGCAAATCCAGAATCGCTTGAGGTGATCACTGCTACCCGTAATTTATCAGTCTTTGGCTTTTCCGTGCTTTCCTCCAATACGGTCATCTCATCCCCTTCTTTAATGGTACCGCCGGACAACACACGGGCAAATACGCCTTCTCGTGGCATGATACAATCCCCCATTTTGTGATAGATCTCACATCCGGTATGGCACTCTTTTCCGATCTGTGTGAGCTCTAAGAGAACGTCATTGCATTGAAATCTGGTGCCTACCGGCAGGGAACGAAAATCGATTCCATCTACAATAAGATTTTCACCAAATGCACCTTCTTCCACCTCGGCACCTTTGTTTTTAAATGCTTCAATCTTTTCATTGGACAGCAGACTGACCTGTCTGTGCCATTTTCCAGCATGGGCATCTTCTTTTATTCCATACTCCTTTATGAATTCAGCGCAGTGGACATTTTTCTTTTGAGTCCCTTTCTTTTCGCTAATGCAGACTGCAATTATTTTTCCCATAGGCATTTTTCTTATCCTCCTATTTTTGACAT
>JAQSYE010000218.1 GCA_029256305.1 Lacrimispora sp.
ACAAGACGCATATTACGCTCGATGAGTGTGGCTCTCGCCTCCTGATCCCCTTCCTGGTATCGTTCCAGACACTCTCGTTCCTCTCGCGCAGTTAAAGGTTTGGGAAAAGTTTTCAAAGAAAGCCACCTTAAACTTACTTACTCCTATTTTATGCCGCCCTTATCTTTATAGTGCTTTTACAAAAAATATAGGCTGGTACTTATTTATTTACAAAATTCTCTCAATTACTTTACATAATATTTTTATGTAAAGTAATTCCCATGAAAAAGGACCAGACAGCTGTCCGATCCCTTACGTCTCATATTTTATTAATGGTGGAACAGGCGGATTCCATTAAACGCCATTACCATACCATACTTGTCACAAGTCTCAATTACCTGATCATCCCTTACGGAGCCACCTGGCTGCACAACATATTTCACACCACTCTTATATGCCCGGTCAATGTTATCTCCAAATGGGAAAAATGCATCAGAGCCAAGAGACACATCTGTCAGCTGATCAAGCCACTGTCTTTTTTCTTCGCTGGAAAATACCGGAGGTTTCTCCTTAAATACCTGCTCCCATCTGCCGTCTGCCAATACATCCATATAATCTTCACCGATATATACATCAATGGCATTATCCCTGTCTGCGCGGCGGATGTCATCAACAAACGATAATTCAAGTACCTTAGGCGCTTGTCTTAAATACCAGTTATCCGCTTTGCTGCCAGCCAGTCTGGTACAATGAACACGAGACTGCTGTCCTGCACCAATACCAATTGCCTGTCCATCTTTTGCATAGCAGACGGAATTGGACTGGGTATATTTTAACGTAATCAAAGAGATAATTAAATCAATCTCAGCAGCTTTAGATATCTCCTTGTTCTCAGTCACTCTGTTTTCCAACACTTCCGGACCAATTTTAATCTCATTTCTTCCCTGTTCAAACGTAACGCCATAAACCTGCTTTTTCTCAATGGGCTCCGGTGTATATTCCGGATCGATGAGAATCACGTTATAATTGCCATTTTTCTTAGACTTTAATATGTTCAGAGCTTCCGGGGTATAACCAGGTGCAATAACGCCGTCTGAAACTTCTCTCTTAATAATTTTCGCCGTATCTTCATCACAGATATCTGATAAGGAAATATAGTCACCAAAGGAGGACATACGGTCGGCTCCTCTGGCCCTGGCATAAGCACAGGCAAGAGGGGAAAGTTCCCCCATATCCTCAACCCAGTAGATTTTCTTTAAAACTGGACTTAAGGGAAGTCCTACTGCCGCACCAGCTGGAGAAACGTGTTTGAAAGAGGCTGCCGCAGGCAATCCTGTGGCCTCCTTTAATTCTTTTACCAGCTGCCATCCATTGAATGCGTCCAAGAAATTAATATATCCGGGTTTTCCGCTCAATACGGTTATGGGAAGATCAGATCCGTCCGCCATATAGATTTTTGATGGTTTCTGATTGGGATTGCATCCATATTTTAATTCTAATTCATTCATCTTTTGTACTCCTGCTATTCATTCTTATTTATTATCCGGGTCTCAAAGGTACCTGTTTCAAGATCAATATAACGTACAAATAAGGATACCTTGTTCTCTTCATTCAGGCTTTCCCAGATCAGGGAAGTATACTCATCCTGATCAGCTAAAACTTCCACCAGTTTTGGCTCCCCTTCAAAGCTTGGCAGCGGATTGCCGTCATGCATGTAGGTGTGGATAAAATGAGCTTCTCCAGGCACAGGATTCTCATAGGCAAAGGTAAAGCGGTTGCAGGAGGACGGGTCCCCGTTGTTGCTCTTTAATATGGACATGGCATAGTTAAATCTTCCATTCTCCACATGCATGATACCGGAGATTCGGGGGGTGTAATTCGGGCTGTCCGGCTCAAATTCCCTGCTGCGCAGAGTCTGCTCAAATGTGAGCTGAATATCCATTCCCTGATAGATGGTATCAGTCTGGTCTCCGTTTGTCACAATGGTTTTGTTACCCATGACACGTACCGGAGCGTAAATAATCAGACTGGGATCTGACAATTTTGAAGGATCGTAAGCCTGGGTACGGATTCCATCCCCATCCTCCACAAATACGCGGTTGCGGCTGTTCACACTTCTTCCCATGATAAAATAAGCAGTTACTGCCTTCTTTCCATCAGGGGTTTTGCCAATAATTATCCCTCTTCCCGGATAAGAATTGTTTGTTAAATCATCCTTCAAAGAAATCAAATTCATGACTTTCTGTCCTCCTTTATCAATAAAAACGCAAAAAACCGCCTGGACATCCCATAGCGGTGCCCAGGCGGTCGGCTTCAAAACGTAACGTGCTCCCCGTGGTTTACCCACTTATCCGCCAGTTGCACGTACCATGTTTAACATAATATATGATTCCTTAAAAAATTGCAAGGTCTTTTTTTAATTATTCCTGTTTTTATTCGTTGCGAATGGCAGCCAGGGGACTGAGTTTCATTGCCCTGAGAGAAGGGAAAAAACCGGCAGCCATACCTACGAAAACAGAAAATCCAACGGCAGCAATAGACAGCCATAGAGGAATTCTGGATAAATCTCCTGGCATATCCGGCATAAAATGACCTGCCAGAAACCGGTTTATAAGAAAAGAAATTCCGTAGCTGAATGTAATACCCGTGACGCCGCCAAGGAAGCCAATAAATCCGGATTCCAGAAGAAACATATCTCTGATATGATTCATATCAAATCCCAGTACCTTTAAAATTCCAATCTCTTTGGTTCTTTCATAGATTGACATCATCATGGTATTAGCAATTCCGATTGCTGCAACAAATAAGGATACGGTTCCGATTCCGCCAAGCAAAGCCTGAACCATCTTCGCCTGCTTCTGGGACTGTTCCAGCCATTCCATGTTGCTGTTTGCCTGATATCCCATATCTGTAATAGCCTTTTGAACTTCCGTTACATTGGCCATATCGTCTACCTCCACAACCGCCTGGTCATAGATAAAATAACCGTAAGGCTTACCCTTTTTATTGGTGGGCTGATTGGGAATGGGCTTTTTCTTAAAAATTTGCTTTAACTGGGATTTTAGTACATCTAAATCAACATAAACATTATAACTGTAATTATTATAGTCCTCAACGCCTCCCGCTACCAGACCTGCTGTCGTCAACAGATATTTTTTAGGCGGTTTGACGGGAGTTTTCCCGTCACCCGATCCGCCGTTTTGAGTCTGATAATAGGCATCCGTGTCAAAAATCACAAATATAGGTCTGTTCATAAAATCAATTTCAGGAATCTTGGTTGGATCATCGTAATAATCCTGACTTCTGCTTTTCGGGTTGCTAAATTGCCTGGCAACCATATTTCCAACAACCATCTGCAGCTCTTTTTTTCCTTTATCCGGAAGATGCCCCTGTTTTAAAGAAATATTGTCCATATATTCCGGAGTTACTCCGATAATAGTGACATTCGCCTGATACGCCCCCTGACTCATGAGTGTATCTGCCTGCAAAAGCGGGGAGGCCGCCTTTACATGATTCAGTTTTCCAAATTGGGCAATTACATCATCCGTCATGCGCTTTGGTTCGTTCTTTCCATCTCCGCCAGAGGATTGATTGGAATACACAGTGACTTCAGTCAGACTTCCATAAGAAGCATACTGTTCCATGGTAAGTTCATTAAAACCGATTCCCAGCGATACCATAACAACAATGGAAGCGGTACCAATTAAAACTCCAAGAACAGTTAAGAATGTTCTCATCTTTCTCCGTCTTAAATTGTTTACACTCATGGAAAGTAAATCACTAAATCTCATCATTTAATTCCTCTTCTGCAGCCAGTTTCTTCTTTTTTCTTCTTTTCAAGATGAAAAAGGCTGCACCGGCACCCACCACAATCAGGACAGCAACAGAAGGTATCAGGATCTTACTATACTTTGCAAACCCTGTAGGCTGTACATCCACAGGAGTCTCTCCCATATTCCCGGTATCAGTCCCTGTTTCTTCCGGTTCTGTTACCATCAACGTAACTTCTTTTTCTATGGGCTCAGAGACTACTCCGTTTTCGTCCTCATAGGTAATTAAAATCTTAATTTTTCCGTCATCAGCAGTTGGTGTGGTTCCGGTAATCATGGCATCCACATTTCCGGTTTCTCCAGGTTTGATATTTCCTATGTAGGTACTGGACTGCTGTATGGAATCCCCCACAAATGCCACCATGACATTATAAAGAAGAACTTTACCCGTATTATTAACTGGGAACATAATATTGGTTTCTGAACCTGCTGCAATTGATTCCGGCATAATATCTATGGTTCCCGTATTCAGACGTGCCATCTGCTTCACCGGAATATTCACTATTATTTTTTCTTCTGCATTTTTAAATTCAGGGCTGTCATATTTTTCGTTAATGGTCATTCCGTAAGTTCTCTGATCTACCCAGGCACCGGCCCGAAGCTTCACTTTAACATCTGTCGTCTGACCTGCTCCCAGGCTGTTCACGACTACGGACGAGCTTCCTTCATCAGTGGTAAATACGGCGCTGTCCGTTACCTTCTCAGACTCCAGATTAAAAAGAATGTTACTTGCAGCAACGCTCTCCGATGCATTCTTCATATGCAACGTAAGCTCAAACTCTTCACCGGCATAAACTTTCTCCGGATTGGTTTCAAATCCGTCAACAACGATCCTGGCCTTGGTTCTGTCATTGATATTAAATTCTTTGGTCTCCTCTTCCTTCTCTTTATTCTGTACTTTTACAAAGAAAGTCTCTTCGGATTTCTGGATATCTCCATCCGTGCTGTCCCGGTATTCTATGTTATATGTAATGGGATAATACCCGCTGTACACATCCTTTCGGATCATCATGCTGTAAGGGATGGATATTGTCTCGCCGCCCCCAAGCCGGTCATAATGCTTGGTATAATTTCCATCGTTAATATCAAAAGGGAACTTTGTGCTATCCTGGTTTACTCCCATGCGTACATTGACGTCAAACGCAGTTAAATTAGAGGAATTGCGGATATTCATATTATAATTCATCACTTCCGGATAAGTGCCGGATGGAGTGTTCTGACCTTCCCCGAGCTCAAAGCTGATGGTTCCTTCGTTGGCTCCGGAAGAAGTAGTCGTGGATGATTTTGTAATCCAGATATTTACCTTTTCAGGTTTTCCAGAAGCACCATCATCTTTTGTCTTTGCATCTGTAACAACTTCCAAAGGCACTAGATAATAGCCCTCAGCTATATCTCTACGGACTCTTGCAGTTAGGCTAAATGTTTTGGAGCTACCGCTCTTTATATTTCCTAGCTTTTTATTATCAAATGTGTTTGAAGATATTTCAAAGGGAAATATGGATCCTGAGGATGTCGTAGTTTCATCCGCATCTTCTGTCGCTATATATTCCTGTTCTGCTATATCTCTGTCAAACCTCACTGCTACATCATCTAAATCATGACCTGTATTATTGGTAAAAACCATGTTAATGGTAATATTCTCCCCCGTCTTTCCAGATGGAGTCTTCTTCACATCGATATATTCGTTTTTGCTTAAATCATATTGTGCAAAAGCTGTTGCCGGTATGGCAGTAACCGCCATAAGCACGGCGAGCAGTCCTACGATCTTTCTCTTAACTCTGTACATTTTCCATATCCCCCTTAGTCTCCTCGTGGTGCTGTTCTTCAATTTTAAATATCTTTCCATCCACTATGTGGAACTGTCTGTCTGCAAACTTAGCAATATAATTATCGTGGGTTACCATGACAAGCGTCTGGTTCTGCTCTTTTACAATCCTCTGCATCAGTCCAAGAACCTCTTTTGTCGTTTTGGAATCCAGATTCCCGGTTGGTTCATCCGCAAAAATAATCTGGGGGTCAACGGCAAGCGCTCTTGCAATTCCTACTCGCTGCTGCTGCCCGCCTGACATCTCATTGGCCATATGATTCATCTGTTTTTCTAAACCTACCAGCTTTATGTATTGTTTTGCCTTTTCATTTCGGATCTTTTTGGGTACACCCCGAAATGACAGGGGAAGTGCAACATTCTCTAACGCATTTAATGTCTTAATCAAATTATAAGACTGGAAAATAAAGCCGACATGCTTTCTTCTGAATGTGACCAACTGATTCTCCGAGAGCTTTTCGATGTGATTGCCTGCAATGACAATTTCGCCTTTCGACGGCTTTTCAAGACCCGCCAACATGTTTAAGAGTGTGGATTTTCCTGAGCCGGACGGGCCCACAATGGCACAAAATTCTCCTTTATATATCGTAAAGTCTACGCCGTCAAGTGCATAGACCTTGGTATCTCCCACCTTATACACCTTATAAAGATTCTTAACCTGAATCATAGGTGTTTTGTTTTCTACCACTGCAGCTTCCTCCTTGTTATATTCACGCAATCACATTATACAACAGGATTGTCGAATCCGACATTCTTTATTTTCTTAATCTTCCTTACATATTCCTTACACCCTAAAAAGCCTTTTACAAGCCTGTTAAAAATATTTTAAAAAACAGTGGAAATATTTCAAAGTATGCTTTATAATGGGATAGAATTTTAAACCATAACTCAGTGGATAAAGGAGATTCTTATGAGACATTTACTTAACCCGTTAGATTTCAGTCTGGAAGAAACCGGACAATTGCTTGATCTGGCAAAAGATATTGAAGATAATCTTCCGGAATATTCTCATGTATGCGATGGAAAAAAACTAGCGACACTTTTTTATGAGCCAAGTACAAGAACCCGTTTGAGTTTCGAGGCTGCCATGCTTAATTTAGGAGGCAGCGTACTTGGCTTTTCCTCTGCCGATTCAAG
>JAQSYE010000219.1 GCA_029256305.1 Lacrimispora sp.
TAAGACTTCGTGAATGCTGGATGGCAGAATGATTAAATCGCCTCCTATGCTTTCTGCGAAGTCTTTTAATATGCCTTCATAGAACATACAGGCGGCTCCGTGAGCACCTAATTGATTGGTGAGGACATACATGGGAGGGGACAAGGGAGAGGGTTCAAATAACCCGGCCCAGTCCTCTTCTCTTATTTCTGTGTCGGAAGCCTTCCGGGTAATCTCCTTTATCACATCCAAAAGAGAGCTGATCCTTTCGGGGAATAAGCGGGGCGTGTTGGATTTTGCAGCCAGGTATAAACTTTCGGTGGATAAGTTCCATAATTTCTGGTGGGAATTGTGGATAAGAGCGGTTAGAAGCTGATCGTCACTTTTGTTGAGAGACAGGCAGAAGATCAGGGATAAATCCAGATCTGGAAAAGATAAGTGTGGGACATCTAATAGAAGGGGTCGATTGGCTGATTCATTGATGAGGCGGAAAATGATTCGGTCTGTAAGGGGGATGTCCGAGTGAAGTTCTTCTATAAAACTATCTTCCGGGAAGTGATGAATCTCATATAATTCCATGATCTCATCAAGAATTTGTGGAAATGGTTTTCCTTTTTTGTATGTATCATAGAAAGTCTGAAGATAAATAGCTGGAGCCGTATGCTCCTGCGTTTTTCCGATACAGATGCCCTCAAGGGTCAGACCGTTGTTCTTTGTGACAGTCTGAAGTGTCAGGCAGTAGCCAGAGCCTAAGCGATCTTCCAGTGATTCCTTTACTGCTTTTTGAAATTGTTCGTATACCATATGTATACCTCCTTAGATTTGATGTATGTAAATCGCCTGATGCGATATACAGCAGTTGAAAAATGGGATTCATATTGATTGATAGAAATGCAGACAGGTAAACAATAAAATCAAATCCATTATACCTTAAGTGATAAAAAATGACAATATGTTTAGACATATTTGGAATTTTGTCGAAAAATCATTCAACTTAAAAAGATTGTATAATTACAAAAGTGGAAATTGGTATTATTGTATACACTGAAAAGACTAAAAAAGGGTGAGGACAGTGAAGACAAAAGAAAACAACAAACAGATTCATGAAAGCGGTCCGAAAAAGAAACATTCAGGACTCATTGGGCTGATCGTCAGGAACGGCAGACGAATAGAAAAGTTCTTTGCATTGGCAGTGGTTATAGCTGCTGTCTGCGCCTGTTTTGTTCATGTCAATTACGATTTGAGCGAATACCTTCCGGACTGGGCGCCTGCGAAAAAAGGGCTTAATGTGGTGGAAGAGGAATTTGGATATCCCGGTACGGCAAGGGTGATGGTTGGCCCGGTTACGCTGTACGAAGCAAAGGCCTATAAAGACCGGATCGCAGGGATCGACGGAGTGGATATGGTAATGTGGGCTGATACCACCACCGATGTTTATAAAGCCAATATTTTTATTAATTACGATGATATCCAGGACTACTATAAAGACAATTATGCTGTCATGGACATTATATTTAAAGAAGGGGATTCCAGCATACTTACCAAGTCAGCAATCAGTCAAATGCAGAAAATGACAGGTGACAAAGGCTATTTTATGGGATCGGCGGTTCAGAACAAATCATTAAATGAGACGCTTACCAGAGAGATCAGCATTGCCATGGCGATGGGAGTTGTAATGATTGCACTGGTTCTGTGTGCAACAACAACTTCATGGTTTGAACCATTTTTATTTTTGCTGATTATGGGTATCGCAATTATCATTAATATGGGAACCAATCTGGTTATTGGTACCATTTCATTTATTACGTTCAGCGTTGCTGCGATCTTACAGCTGGCGGTAGCCATGGATTATTCGGTTTTCCTTTTGGACAGTTTTACAAAGGAACGGGAAAAAGGGGACGATCCGGTGACTGCGATTACCAATGCCCTTCACAAATCCATTCCCTCTATTCTTGCAAGCGGGGCAACAACAATTATTGGTTTCCTGGTTCTGATGCTGATGCGTTTTTCCATTGGACGGGATTTGGGATTTGTTCTTGCAAAGGGAATTGTAATCAGCCTTGTCACCGTGCTGTTTTTAATGCCATCCCTTTTGCTTCGATGGGGAGACAGAATCAAAAAGACAGAACACCGTTCATTTATGCCGTCGTTCCATGGACTTGGTATACTTGTACATAAAGTACGTTATGGCGTTCTGACTGCGATAGCACTTCTTGTCATACCGGCTTTCGTGGCCCAGAATATGAATGCATTTACTTTCGGAAATGGTGCACTTGGATCCAGTCCGGGCACCAGAGTATATCATGATGAACAGCAGATGAATAGCCGTTTCGGTAAAAGTAATTTAATTCTTGCAGTAGTTCCAAACACCAATATGGTAACGGAAAAGAATTTAACAGATGCGCTGAAGGATCTTGATTATGTAAGATCTGCGACATCTCTGGCAGGAACCTTGCCGGAGGGAATACCGGATACGATTTTGCCAAAAAGTGCTACCAGTCTGATGCATACAAAAAATTACAGCAGGATCATGATCTATGTAAAATCGTCAGATGAAAGTGATTTTGCATTCCAGTGTTCCAATGAAATCAGTGCCATAGTAAATCAGTATTATCCAGAAGGAGCTTATATAACGGGCGTGATCCCATCTACCCAGAATATCAAATCAATCATCACGGAAGATTATAACTTTGTAAATATTCTTTCCATATTGGGAGTAGGCCTGGTGGTAATGATTACCTTTCAATCTCTGATCATACCTGTTATTGTATTGATCCCTATAGAGGTGGCTGTATTTATCAATTTTGCAATACCTTATTTTACAGGAGAGGACATTTTGTATCTGGGATATATTATCGTCAGCTGTCTTCAGCTGGGAGCAACGGTGGATTATTCCATTCTGATGACCAATAACTATATTGATATGAAGAAGAAGTATCCGGAAAAGGCAAGAGCCATTAAGCACACCGTTTCAAAAAGTGCGCTTTCCATTCTGACTTCAGGAACAATTCTAACAATCGTTGGGTATGGTTTGTATTTTATCTCTTCTGTATCAGCGATTGCAGGTTTGGGGCATTTAATTGGACGAGGCGCTTTTATCAGTGTTATTATGGTACTGTTTTTGCTTCCGGTTCTTCTGACACTGGCAGATCCTGTGTTAATGTGGGAGGCAGGTAAAAAGCAGAAGATTGTTAATGCTCATTTAGCGGTCATTGAAAAGAAAAAAGCGTTCAAAGCGGAAAGAATAGAAAAAAAGAAAGAACAGTTAGAGCAGAAGAACGTAAAAGCCAGTGATCAAGACGGTAAACAGGCTATAAAGACAGAAGAGAAGAAGCAGGAAAAGGAGGAAGTGAAAAGCAATGAAGAGTAAATGGAGCACAGCATATCGGCTGACGGCAGCGGCATTAATCACTTCAATGGTCAGTATAAATTTGGCAGGAACTAGTTACGCTGGTCCGCCAACCGTTTCCACTGATGAAACTCTGTATGTAAATCTGGATTATTACGGGAAAGAGACAGACAGTAGTGTGGTAAAAGGTGTAACGCTTAACGGAATGCGCACCTTTTCTGATTATGGAACCTATAAGGATATTACCAATATGTCAAATTATGCCAAGCCTGCAGTTGACGGAGATGCAGTAACATGGCAGCTTCCTGAGGATGCAAAGGACCGTTTTTATTATGAATGTCAGCTAAATAGCGGCGAAGTGGTTCTTCCCTGGGATTTTGATATTTCTTATAAATTAAATGGTGTACCAAAGGAAGCTCAGGACCTGTTACATGCGGACGGGCTTGTAGAGATGGATGTTCACTGCATTCCCAATAAGAATGCCAATACATATTATCAGAATAACATGCTATTGCAGGTTGCATCTATGGTAGATATGGAGGATGTTAATTCTGTTGAAGCGCCAGGAGCGCAAATTCAGTCTCTGGGTACCTATAAGGCTGTTCTTTTTGCGGCAGTACCAGGTCAGGAAAAGACATTTCATATTGAAATCAGCTCTCATGATTTTGAATCCAGCGGAATTATTATGATGATGGTTCCTGGAACCCTGGATCAGATCAGCGACATTGCCGATGTGAAAGAAGCAAAGGATACGTTTAAGGATTCCGCTGATGAACTATTAGATGGTATGAATGAAATGCTGGGTACGCTGCACAATATTAGTGACGGTATGAATGTTACGAAAAAGGGGCTCAGCCAGCTGCAGGGCGCAAGAGAAAACTTTGATGCATCGAAAGATGGGATAATTTCCAATGCAGATGCAAGCATAGATGGTCTGGAAGCTGCAAATCAAAAAATCAACCAGCTGGCACCAGACATTATGGCGAATAAGCAGGGACTTGATGATGTGAATAGCAAAGTGAATACTCTGGTGGAAACACTTCAGGATTCCGGTGAAGATTTCTATAATTTATCATCGTCTTTAAGAGATTTAAAAGATTCTCTGGGTGATTTGCAAAGCGGTCTTGAGGAGTCTGATGCAGACCAGATTACAGGTGAGATCAAAGATATTGAGCAGCAGCTTGATGCGATTCAGAGCGTTTTAAAGAAGCTTGGCTCAACGGCATCCCCATCCCAGGCGTTAAGTGCGGATGACTTAAGCGCGCAGGCAGCGAGTATGCAGCAGCTTATGGGTGATATGAATGATGTGTTAGATGACTTAGAGTTCTCTTTGGGGGCAGACGCGGTAGCGAAGCTTCGCGCCCAGCTTCAGTCGGTTGCGGCTTCCGGAATGAGTAATCCAAATGCCTCTGCGCTTATACAGACAGCAGCCGTTTTATCCAAAATCTTAAACTCCATGAACAGCATCTTATCCAGTGTTCGTTATACAATATCCGGGATTGATGTACAGGGAGGAGTAAAGGATAGCAAGGCAGTTGTAAGTAAGCTTGCTGCCATTACATACGATATTGACACCACGATCGGAGATGTAGTCAGTTTAAATAAAACAAAAAATGATAATAAGCCAGCTTTTGATTTAATGCTTGATGATACTGCGGCTTCTGTAGAGCAGATCAGCTCGGCCACAAATCAGGTAATTACCTTGTTTCGAAGTCTTCAAGATACCATAAAGAACAATCGGAGTGCGGTAGAGGGAGGTACCAAGGATACCTTAAATGGGTTGATTGATATTCTTGGAAAGGCGGTGGATACTTCCACCACCACAAATAAGCTAAAAGGGGCGAATGAGAGTATCAGAGACAGTTTGGATGACAAACTGGATAAGATTGCAGATGACAGCAATCTGCTGGAAATGAACTTAGATGATAAGATGGAATCATTTACTTCTGATAAGAACCCAACTCCTTCCAGTATCCAGATCGTTTTAAGGTCTCAGGAAATATCCGAAGATGATGTAAATACGAATGCAGTCGATATTGAACCTGCTGTTGTAGACGTGGGAGTCTGGCAGAGAGTGAAGAATATGTTTGCAAAGTTGTGGACCGCAGTAACGGGGATTTTTGGTTAAAAAAACAGAATAGTATATTGAAACAGGTGAAGACATGTCTGATCAGTCTTCACCTGTTTTTGTTTTTGAATGGGGCCATATATCTGTCATTTTAAGGCAATATGTGGTATAATTCAATCAGATATCCATTGAACCATAGCGTGATTATGATTTGTATCCTGGGGGAAAACATATGACTAATATCGTTGGGATTACAGTTTATGGAGTTTTGTATTTAGCGGTGATGCTTTTGCTTTTTGTTTTATTCTTTCTTGGAAAAGACTGGCTGATGCTTACCGGACTGTCCGGTTTTTTGCTCATGGGACTGGTTTTGTCAATAACCGTAACCAGATATAATTATATTGATATGATCCATAATAAAAACATGGTTGAGGTCAGCAGAACAGAACGTATTCCGGAGGTTGTAAAGGTAGGTAATCTGTACAGGAGCAATTGGAAAACGGTTCAGATTGCGTATGGTTTACCTGGAAATAAAAGGGAGTACTATTCCGTAATGAGAAGCAGGAATGGACTGTTTGTCATTGAGGGAGGGGTGCTGCATACGAATGGAAGCGGTGATTATAATTAGTATATAGAGAAGTATGAAGCTGATTATAGCCAATAAAGGGAAAATGGAATAGGAAAAGAGGTATTTATGAAAGCCTATGAAATTGAGACGGATATGTGGAACAAGATATTTGAAGAATATCAGCCAATTGATCTAAGAGGTATAGAACTAAAGGTTGAACCAATGTTTGACGAAGCGCTGAGGTTATTTGCCGGCAGAACAAAACGAGTATTAGACTTTGGCTGTGGAACGGGAGATATTTCTTTTCAATACCTGCAATATCAACCGGATCATCAGATTGTTGGAGTAGATAAGGCGGAATCTGGTATTAGTTTTGCAAAAGAAACAGCTAGATTAAATCATAATAGAAGAACCCATTTTTTTACTGGAGGAGAGGAATTCTTAGATCAGTTTAAGCTGGAGGGATTTGACGGAATTATTTTGTCAAATGTTCTGGATGTTATGCCTGAAGAGGTCTCCTGTGAGACAATGCTGAGGCTAAATAATCTCTTGAAACATGACGGTTACTGGTTTATAAAAATTAATCCTTATTACTCTCAAGAGGAACTTGAATCATTTGGCTATCAGAAAAATGGGGCGAATCTATATGAAGAGGATGGTATTCTTCATCTTCGTCAGGCCACAACAGAATATTGGAAGAAACATCTAACAGAGTTTGGTGAAATTATTGTTTATTTAGAATTTCAATACCCATGGCAGAAAGGAATGAATAGGCTATTTGTTATA
>JAQSYE010000220.1 GCA_029256305.1 Lacrimispora sp.
GTTATAAAATACCGGATATCCCATGCCTTTTTTTAAAATTTCCATTCCTCTCAGTACCGTACACCGCTCTGACTGATCCATAATAATCACAGAATGATCCGGTCCTGGGTAAATAATAATGTCCTCTTCTCCTATTCTGCCCAGCTTTATCTTACAGGAAGTGAGAATCTGCCCAAGTGTCATACGGCCGCTGTTTCTTCCAAACAGATGATAGGTCTGAGGTGGTACATCACGTCCATCTGCAGTTCTCACCACGTAAATACTGAACTTTCCAGAGTAAGTGCAGGCCTTTGTTTTCATCTTAACAGGTTCCTTTGAAGAAGGAGACTGTGAGACATAGATCACTGCTGCATTCTTTTTCTTGTACCACCAAAGCAGAATTAAGATTATAACCAGCGCAAGCGCCCCCAGTATCGCCCACAGAGGGCGGTAATCCGGTTCAGGCTCTGGTATGGGATCTGGCGGTGGGGCCAGTTGTTCCGTCACCGGTTGTTCAATCAAATATCGTTCAGCAAAAATGCTGGCATCGATCTCAGCGGATATATCATCAATCCCATCAATAGGAAGTGAATAATGTATGAGACCTCCGCTTATGGTACCGGATTCCCAAACACCATTTATACGAAAAGGCACCGACTGCCCTTCATAATAGGGCGTGTTCCAGAGATTTTCGTTTTTACCTCCAGTATCCTTAAGAGATAGCTCCAGGTCTGCATAATGGTTGTAGACTGGAGTTAATTTTGTTTTACTTTTCTCTTCTTTCGCTGCATCAGGTAAAACATCTTCTCTTCTGTAATTGATATTGACCACTGGCTTAGCTGTGTATTCCACGATCATATACGCTTCCACACCGGTAAGTTCCGGTGTTTGAAAACGGACATCGATGGCGTCAGATGCGGGTCTGGTCATTTCTATGACTGCAAAATTACGACCACTTGTAATATGTCCCTCCTCCGCGGAATAATCTGCTGTCACATTCTGAATTCCCTGCCCGGAGGTCAGTACGATTTTTACATGCTCTGCTCCTGGAGAAGGAAGTTCAACATGAAGGCTTCCGCCATTCCCGTCTGTAACCCCTACCGACTTTTTAGGAAGATTCATTCGGTCATAAAGAATACGGTTCATGATCTGTACCAGATTTCCTGACTGTCCCTGCCAATAGATGGCGCCATCAGTCATTTCCGCACCGTCGAAGATATGCATGTTCGGATCATTTAATTCACTACCTACGGCAACGATATAAATTTTTATTCCCGCTTCCTTTGCCTTCTTAATCGTTTCAGAATATAAGGCGCGTGAAGATTCCTTCGCCTGTTTGTCTGGCATATCGATTTCTCCATCAGTTACCATGACAATACTGCGTTCTACATTCTCCTCTGTGGAAAAGAGCCCTACTGCCTGATTCAGTCCTTCCCCTGCATTAGTATAGCCCTTGTATATAACAGAGGAAAGCTGTGTACCCATGGGATCTCCCCCGGTACTTAAAGGAACAATTGTCTGAATTCCTGTATTATATGCTACAAGTGCTGTCTTATAATTTGATGGAAGACTGCACCCTGCCTGCCGTATTGCATCAATAGCAAAGCGGCTTTTATCATTAGAGTTCATAGAACCACTGGTATCCAGAAGGAATACTACTTCACCATTCCTTACATGAAGCTCATGGTTTTCTTCTGCTGCCAGAGTGTCCTGCCTTACCGGCAGCAACAGCATGATGACCCCGATAAACAGAAATATCCTTTTTAAATTCTTCATCTCACCCCTCCTGACAAAGTTCTGGTAAGCATTTCGGACGTCCATACCTTTGCCTCATTTTTGTTAGTTACATTATAATACAAAAATAGTCAAAAAAACCATTGATGTAATTTTTAGCGCTCTACATGTAATATTTGGTAAAAGAACCCCGTATATTTTCTTTAATTCGCCAATTTTCTTCCTAAATCTTCCTTCTTTTCATCAGCTGACAGGCAAAATCAGACTGCCAATATCCGGATTATCCAGGTAATCAACACGCATTATTCCTGCATAATTACTATTGATGCCAAGCTGTATGGAAAGATCACCGCCAAGTTGTCGGATATACCATCGTCTTCATATTTTACAGTATCAATACAAATGATATAGCGGGCGCCATTAAACTCAAACACAGCAGCAATGCTTTCCGCTTTATCCGCGCCGTAAGCTTTCATACTTCTGAATCTTAAATTCTGTAAATCATTTGATCCATATGACTCTGACAATTGTTCCGTGTAATAATCAGCAGCCTACATGTAATTTTTGGTAATTTGAGTAAAAGAAAAGCAGCGTTTCAGCTGCTTCTCTAAAATAATCACTATTATTAACTCTTAAAAGTTTCCATGGAACAGGAGTCCCCCAGCCTTTTCAAATCTGGCACCACCCCATCTTTTCAAACATAATTTCTTCCACTTCCTTGCGCCTGCTGCGGCTGACCGGAAGGCAGGTTCCATCCATTAATTCCACAACGTCATTCGTAATACTGGCAATCTGGCTGAAACTGACCAGGTAAGACTGGTGTATTCTGATAAAACGCATTTTGTGGTCCTTTAATTCGTGTTCTATCTCTTCCAGACTTTTGTATAATCTGTGTCGCCCCTCTTCACATGCAATCTCAGTGAGGCGTAGTTTGCTCTCAAAATACAGCACTTTCTTTAAATACACCTGACACTCTGTTCTGCCATATTTAAAGCGGTAATATAATTCTTTTGTTTCAATCAGATTTAAAATGTGACTGAAATTATTATTGAATTCAGGATCCCTTACTGGCTTAACAAGGTATCCTATTGGCGCTGAGCGAAAGGCCTGATTGATGTATCGCTGATGAGATGTCATAAATACAATTTGTACCATGCGGTCGTATTCACGAATCCGTTCTGCTGCCATCAATCCATTCATACGTTTCATCTCGATATCCATATAAATGATGTCGTAACGCCTTCCTAAATAAACAGCCCTGACAATCTCGTCACCGTCACAGAAAGTCTCCACATCCAGATTCATTTCTCTTTCAATCCCAATCCTGCGCAAACGCGTTTCTGCTTCCAACAGCAGTAGATGGTCATCATCGCATACTCCTATCTTTAACATGGCATCTCCTCCTATTATCAAGCAATCTCCGAAATCAGTTTTCTACAGATTTGCTCCCTCAATCAAATGTTAATGGTATGTCAATTATGTTTGTTGACGGTCTCAGCATATAACTATTTTCGACAACTTTCAACCCAAGTGCCAAAATTATACACGTTGAGTTCCAAAATTGACACATTCAATTTTCATAAAGTTACGTTTTTCATATTGAAACGATATTTATTCATCAATTTATAATTGCATATTCTAACACTTTCTTTATAAAAATACAAAAACAGGGATGAGCGGCACGCCTCAAAAAAGAGGCAAACCACTCATCCCTGTTTTATTTTTAACAATCTAGGCACCTGTTCCGGAATTATTAATCACTTTATCGATAAATATAGAAACATACTCTTTACAGAACTGTGTTCCTGCTCCCTTTATAAGCTCACTGACAGCAATCTCTTTTGACAGTGCATGACGGTAACTCCGCTCACTGATCATGGCATCATAAGCATCTGCTATGGCGATGATTCTGGACTGTATGGGAATCTCCTTTCCCTTTAGCCCTTTTGGATATCCGCTTCCGTCCCAGTGCTCATGATGTGCAAGTACGTAATCTGCCATTTCTGAAAGCTCATTTACGGTGCTTAAGATGCGGTATCCGATTTCGGGATGCTTTTTAATCTCTCCCCATTCATCAACGTCAAGCTTTCCATTCTTATTAAGAATGCCTTCTTCAATCGCCACCTTACCAATATCGTGAAGTAGACCGACCGTCTTTAATTCCTTGATATCATCTTCCTGAAATTCAAGAGCTTCTCCCATCTTCTCGCACAACTCTGATACTCGAAGGGAATGCTGTTCCTCCCTGAAATTCTTCTCATGAAGTGCTGCCATGATGGTATAAATGGTTTTCCCTCTCATACTGGGACTTTCCATCAGCTTTTTCCGATACATGAAATCTTCAGCTTTCTTTAAAACCTCTGTGATAGAATCATCGCTGCTGCTCTTTATACTGTATCCGAAAGAGATTGAAAGCATGATTTTATTCACAGTCTGGGCTTTTGCCATGTCACTCATGGATGAAACCATCTTTTTAATCTCTTTCTCATCTGTACCAGGTGAAAAGATAACAAACTCATCTCCGCCCAGCCGGCATATGATATCCTGGCTGCGGGTGTTGTTCATCAGAACTACTGCAGCTTTGCGTATGTACTCATCTCCCGCTGAGTGACCAAAGGAATCATTGATCAGTTTCAGACCATTAATGTCCGCCATGGTGATCACCAGCGGATAGTTAAACTCCTGATCGAGAACTCTCAGCTGCTCTTCAAAATATCTTCTGTTATACAGACCGGTGAGGGGATCGTGATAACTTAAATAATTCAGCCTCTCCTGGGCCTGTCTGCGTTCGGTTATATTATTGATAATCAGGGCCAGCTGATTTTTTCCCGGGCAGAATACAATCACCTCATAGTACGTGCTTGTCCTGTGCTGGAACCGTTCATAGCGGGCAGGTTCTCCGGTTTTCACGGTCGTTGTAAGCAGCTCCCATATATCAGGCTCCAGAGTATCGTGTATGTCACAGAAATATCTCCCAAGCACAGAATCTTCCTTATCACAGGCCAGTTCCTCATAACACGGGTTTACATCAATCAACTTATAGTGCCTGATATCGGTTTCATTCTCTCCCTCATATAGTGCCATTCCAAGCTGCATATGGGCAATAATTGTCCGATATTTTTCTTCACTCTCCATAAGCATCTGATCATAAAGGCCGATCTTCTTATATTGCATCTTCAATTCATCATAACTTTTCCCCAGCTCTTCTTCAGCGATGCCGGCTTTGTTAAGCAGTCTTAATATCACATAGTATAAAAAAACAGAAGTAAAGAATACAAACAAGACTCCCTTCCCCATGCTAAGAAGCATGGCTGAGAAAGAATTGCTGACAATTGCAGGAACCAATCTGTCAGAACACAATATCCAGAACAAACTAAGCAGAAAATAAATCACGCAGATCTTAATTCCTTCCTGCTTCAATTCCTTTCTGCTCTTATTTAACATAAGGAAATGTTCCCTCAGCCTTTTCCACATACCGCCCCTCCTTTGATGATCTTATTATACACGATTTTCATTCTTCTGAAAACCAGTAAGTGATTTTTTTCTATAGTTGGGAAAAACTCCCAATAAAAAAGGCACGGTTTTTTTTAACCGTGTCTTACAAAGAATTTTTTTATTTTTCTGACCTGCTGTCAATGTCCTTTAGCTCACCCGGATGAGCTGCTTCTAAAAGAAATACATCAGATAAGTGGGCTCTGATTATCTTTTTTCCGCCTCTGTCTCCCGTGAGTTCCATCAGTTCTTTCCGGTATCTGTTTGAGAATATGGCGGGATTGCCCGGTTCTCCTTGAGAGCATAGACAGGCAAGTCCTTTTTTGCTTTCATAAAATCCCCTCACCAATGCCTCAATGGTGGAGAATTTTAAATAAGGCTGGTCGCAGACTGCAAATAAAAAATCCGTGTCTTCGTTTTCCAGTTCCTCTAAGGCCAAATGAATGGAATGGGAGATTCCCAGTCTGCTGTCCCTGTTTGCAATGATCTTATATCCGGAATCTTTCATACGCTCCATAATTTCATCATACTGGGTAACAATCAGTTTTCTGGAGAATAAATCATCCGGAAGCTGATCAATCTCCTTTATAATATGGCGGTACATGGGCTTTCCATTGATTTCATGAAGCAATTTATTGCCATTAAATCTTAAACTGTCCCCTGCTGCCAGAAGAATCAGTGATATATTCATTCCAAAATCCTTTCTTTCTCAGTAAGATGCTTCTTTTTAAGGCTTAATACAGCCTCTAACACACCCCCTCCAATAGCTGAGGCCTTGTCCGATATGGTATAACAGTGCTCTATCACACCTCTGGGATCAATATCCCCTGATTTCATTCCCTCAAAAACAGTCACCCCGTCCTGAAGCAGTCCTCTTACAACTCCCCCAACCTCTGCAAATACGGGAGCATCATCCACATATCCAACCACATCATTTAACTGAACCACAGTTCCAATGGTAACGGCCGGGTGAAATACTCCATTATCCACAGCGCGAATAATCCGTTCTTTATCGTAACCGCCGATAATCCCTGGAACTCCCGTATTGGGGATGGCGCTTCCGCTCCAGATGCACCGACCTAAGTCATGGCCGCGTTTCGTCTCCACTACTCCATGGCAGTCCTCTCCCGCAGTAAATCCAGGCCCAACCCCTATCACGATGTCCGCATCCGTGATCCTTGTTCCCAGATTCTTCTTTGCTATAATAGCATCCACGACCGCATCCGGATTCCAATACTTGCGTATGCTGCATTCCTCATCAACTACTACCGCCACCTGGTCTTTTGACAAGGCCTCTTCTACTTCTTCCATGCTGCGGCATAAGACGCCGGAAATATCCTCTACCTTAGTCCTGTTTTCGTAAACAGCTCTGGAAAATGCCACCGTACACCTTACTGTGGTGGGTACCGGAATCTCCGTCATAACGATGGAAAACCCGCAGCGGTGAAGGCGGCAGGCAATTCCGGACGCCAGATCACCGGCTCCTTT
>JAQSYE010000221.1 GCA_029256305.1 Lacrimispora sp.
CAGATGAGAACGGAATTCATTATTCCGATGATGATGGAGTGGTGGATGCGGCGATTGACCGGATATTTCATCGGGTCAACGACCAGCCCCTTTGTATGTTTCTTGGCTTAATGTATCCCCATACCCCCTATGCAGTGGAAGAACCTTATTTTTCAGCCATTGACCGAAGCTTGCTGCCAAAACGCGCTGGGGCAGGTGAGAACAAACCAAAAATGGAGTCAGCCTTAAAAAATCTGATGGCTATGGATTCCTACACAGAACAGGACTGGGATGAGCTGCGCGCCTGTTACTTAGGGATGTGCATGAAGGTGGATGAACAGTTTGGACGCTTATGTGATGCACTGAAGGAAGCGGGAATCTATGATGATTGCGCCATCTTTTTCTTAAGCGATCACGGTGATTATGCCGGTGACTTTGACTTGCCGGAAAAATCCCAGAATACGTTTGAAGATTGTCTGACCAAGGTTCCGCTGCTTATCAAACCGCCCATGGGAGAACTGGTGGATGCAGGAATTTCTGATTCTCTGGTAGAACTGGTGGATTTTTATGCAACTGTGATGGATTATACCAATACAGATCCCAGCCATGATCATTTTGGAAAGACACTTAAGCCTGTTCTGAAGGATCGGAGCATGCAGCTGCGTGAATATGTTTTTTGCGAGGGCGGAAGAATGCCATGGGAAACACAGGCCGATGAGTACCATCCGGCAGCGGGCAGTTCCGGTGTTATACCAAAGACGAGCATGTACTGGCCCAGACAGACAGCCCAGTTAGATGCGGATGCCCACTGCAAAGGAACTATGATCCGGGATCATTTTTATAAATATGTTCACCGGTCAAACGGATGCCATGAATTTTATGATCTTAGGTCCGACCCTTTTGAAGAAAATAATGTCTACGGGGATCCTGAACATGAAATAAAAACAATGGAATATAAGTGCCGCCTTCTGGACTGGTATCAGCAGACCTGCGATATTGTCCCAAGGGATTGCGACAGGCGTATGAGCGATCGAATGATGTGGACAAAGATAAAACAGGACTGTCCGCCCCATCTGGAGGAACAGGCGTGGGAAATGATCCGGGATGGAAAGGGTATGGCCTACATCAAAGCCCAATTGGCAGGAATGCAGACAGACAAATAAAACAACAATGCGGTTTCAATTATCTTTCGATCCAGAATGATAATTGAAACCGCATTGTTGTTCTATTCGATGAAGGTTTTTAAATCATTTTGTACCGCCGCAGCAGCAGCGCCTAAAGCACCACTGTTTGTGTCAGGATCAACAAACATAAAGTTGGTATCGATATCAGTGGCAGTATATAAATTCTGATGGATGACCTCCATGAGCTGATCTTTGTTCTTCTGATTCTGGAAGATATTTCCGTCAATCAGAATGCATTTCGGTCTGACGAAGTTATCAATATTGGCAATTCCGATCCCCATGTGATAGACCGCATCTTCCAGGACCGCATTCACACTCGGGTCTCCTTCAGACTGGGCTTTTATTATTTCATATATGGTTGGAGATTCAGCATTGGCACAGATCTGGCGAAGAATATCAGCCTTACCGTTGTCCAGTTCAGCGATACAATTGGAAATGATCGCTCGTTCACTTGAAAATGCTTCAAGGCAGCCGTGGTTTCCGCATCGGCAGAGAGGACCGTGAGAGTCAACCACCATGTGTCCTACCTCGCCCTGACCGATGATAGATTCCCGAAAACGATCATGAGTATACATCAAAGGACAGGCAATTCCTGTTGAAACCATAAAGTATGCAAAGGAGTGAAAGTGATCCATTCGTTCGTGATCAAATAGATAGGAACCATAGGCTCTTGCGCAGGCATTGTTTTCAATTGAGACAGGTCCGCCGTAGTTGAGCAGTCGGGCCAAATCGCCCTTTAAATCTTTGTTTTTCCATTCATAACCTGGAAGGACAATGAGCTTTCCCTTGTTGCGGTCAACAAGTCCTGGCATGCACAGACCAATTCCAGCGATTTTTGCTTTTGGTATTTTACTGGTCCGAAGCAGCTTTTTAACCAGTTCCGAAGTTTCTGTCATGATTTCATCATAATCACTATAGGCGGTATCATCTGCAATTGCTTTTATCAGTTTGCCGCGATAATCCGTGATGCAGGCACGGCGTAGCGTACCGCGTGCTTCAATTCCAATAAAATATCCACCTTCGTCTGAAATATCAATTAAAGATGCCTTTCGCCCAAGGGTCTTTCCAGAAGCCTTTGTATTTTCCACCTCTTTAATCAGTCCTTTGGAAAGAAGAAAATTGACAGTGGTGGTGATTGTGGGGAGTGTAAGTGACAGATTCTCTGATATTTCTATTCTGGAAATCGGTCCGTCGTGATAAATCATCTCTCGAATCGCGGACTGATTGGTAACCTTAACTCTTGATAGATTATTTCCATTGGCAATCTGCATGTTATTTGGTTCCTTTCTGTATATATATCAAATATTTTTTAATTCTTATTTTAAATGAGGATAACGGAAGTGGACTGCATTGCAATAATTAAATTAATTAATAGTCATAATAACAGAATAATTAAGAAAATACAAGTTTTTGAAAATATTTGTTGACAGTAGATATTGAAATTATCAATTTCAGATGATATAATAAATTAAATTAATTAAAAAATAGAATAGAAGGGATAAATAACGTTATGAAGGACGTTTTACTCTACATGTCAGATCAGCATTCCTACAATTTACAGGGGTATGCCGGAAACAATATAGTAAGAACTCCGAACTTAGATCTCATTGCCAGGGAAGGGACAGCGCTTACGAATGCATATACAGCATGTCCATTGTGTGTACCGGCCCGTGCATCCATGATTTCAGGACAGCTTCCCAGTAATAACGGTGTTTTGTTTAATTTTAACTCCATTAATTCTGATAGCGCTACCTTCCTTCACAGCCTGACTGTGTCCGGTTATGAGACGGTCCTTTGCGGCCGTATGCATTTTGTCGGACCGGATCAGCGTCATGGTTATGCAAAGCGCATTGCAAAGGAACGGACTCCCGTATTTCACAATAATGTTCCGAAAGCAAAAGGGGAGACGGAAAGCAAATCAAAAGTAAAAGGGTTTGACGAGAACAGCTCACTTTACTATATAGGCGGAGGGGATTCTCCGGTTCTGGCTTATGACCGCTATGTTGTAGGCGAAGCACTGGATTACTTAAGCCAGGAACATGAAAGACCGCAGTTTATTACAGTAGGAACCTATGGACCCCATTTCCCGTATGTCGCTCCTGAGGAACTTTATGAATACTATTACGACAAAGTGAGCCTTGAGGACATTACGGAAAACTATGAAGGGCATCCGGCTCTTGACGGTAAAATGAAAGAAGCAGATCCGGAAGTATTCAGAGCAGCCCGTGCAGCCTATTATGGTCTGGTTGAGCAGCAGGACAGGCATATCGGAACGGTGTATCAGGCATTTCAGCAATATTTAAAACGGACCGGTCATGAGGGGATATTTATTTATGTTTCCGATCATGGTGACATGAATGGCACACATGGGTATTACGGCAAGCAGGTGTTTTATGAACCGTCAGCCCACATCCCATTTTTGATCCAGGGAAATAGCATTCCGGCCGGAAAAACCATTGATAGTCCCACCAGCCTTTTAGATATCGGTCCTACCATCTGTGGGCTGACTGGAGCGGAGATTTTAGAAGGGGATGGGAAAGATATTTCTTCCCAGATTATGGGGAACAGCCAGGACGAAGACAGAATGGTGGTCAGTGAGCTGTATACCTATTTGAGCAACGGAGAGACATCCCTTGGAAGGCTGGTCCGTTTTAAGCAGTGGAAGTATATTACTTATTCGGGGTTTCCGGACGATGATGTGCTCTATAATCTGGAGCAGGATTTAAATGAAGAGCATAACGTAATCGCCCGATTTCCTGAGATTGCAGAAAAGCTGAAGCAGAAGGCTGATTCCTATAAGAGCTATGAGGAAGTAATGGAGCATGAAAACTGGGTGATGAAGCAGCTTCGCATCCTGATGAAGTGTGATTACGATAATCCGGATGAAAGATGGATTCCATCTGACCTAAAGGAACTTGATAATCCGGTTAAAAGCAAGAAACCATTTCAGCCGACACCTTGGGCACCGCTGATGATGAAACGGATGAATGAACGATAAGTCACAAAAAACAGGGAGGAAATAACAATGAGAGTAAAACAGATTAAAGATATCGATGCTTTTTTTAAGGCGTTGGCAACCTGCCAGGGCAGAGTGGAACTGATTACAGACGATAAGGATGTGTTGAACTTAGCATCAAAGCTAACTCAGTTTATCGGTCTTACCAGAGTATTCAGCAATCCTGAAATAGAATCTTATGAGATCGTCTGCTACAACGGAGAAGACTATCAGATAATCAAAGAATATCTAGTTCCGGCAGAATAGATACGAAAACGTTTGACTAATGAATTGTAGAAATGACTATTTTAATCAATTATAATTTAATAAAGATCAGATGAACATTCGAAAGGGGAAAAAACTATGCCAATCATACCATTAAGACCTCTATTGGAGGCAACCGAAAAATATCAGTTTGCACAAGGTGCCTTCAATGTAAATGCAGTATCCCAGATCAAAGCAGCAATTGAGGTTCATGAAATGTTAAGAAGCCCGGTCATATTACAGGGAGCAGATTTAGCTAACGGTTTTATGGGAGGAAGAACTGATTTTTTAAACTCAACCATTGAGGACAAGCGCATTGGTGCAAAGAACATCGGAGCTGCCGTCCAAAAATACGGCGCTTATTCTTCCGTTCCCATTGTACTTCATTTAGACCACGGAAAAGATTTTGACTCGGTAAAAGCAGCAATTGACGGCGGTTATACTTCGGTAATGATTGATGGTTCATCTCTTCCTTTTGATGAGAATGTGGAACTGACCCGTGAGGTTGTAAAATATGCGCATGAACGGGGTGTATCGGTAGAGGGGGAACTGGGAGTCCTGGCCGGAGTGGAAGACCATGTATTTTCTGACGCTTCCACCTACACCAATCCCATGAAGGCAATTGAATTCTTCAAAAAAACAGAGGTTGACTGTCTTGCAATTTCCTACGGAACCATGCATGGAGCGGTGAAAGGTAAGAACGTAAAGCTTCGCAAAGAAATCGTGATTGCCATTAAAGAATGCTTAAGACATGAAAAAATATTTGGAGTACTGGTATCCCATGGCTCCTCAACCGTTCCCCAATATATTGTAGACGGAATCAATGCTCTTGGCGGTGAGATTACCAATGCAGATGGAATTTCAGTCAATGAAATCAAACAGGCAATTGCATGCGGGATAGGAAAAATTAATGTTGATACCGATCTGCGTCTGGCAGTAACAAGAAATTTACGGGAATATTTCTATCAGCATCCGGATAAGAAAAACAGTCCCTCCGTTGGAAAAATATATGAACTGCTGGAGGAAAAGAAATCTGCATTTGATCCCAGGGTTTTCTTAACCCCTATTATGGATACGGTAATGAAGGGGATTGAAACGGATGACGACATCAGAATACTGGGAGAGTATATCGAACAGGGCGTAAAGGAAGTTGTAGGGACTTTAATTGTTGAATTCGGCTCTGTAGGCAAAGCATCTTTGGTTGAGCAGCTGACCACCGACGATATGATCCGTAAATATAGAAAGTAACTGGAAAGGAATACCATGAAGCATATATTTTTAAATTTAAAACGATTTGATATTCCAAGGGAATACAGCGGAGTAAACAGCATTGCCAGCCCGGAAGAATGGGGCGCATATATTGTTGGCAAAGTTCAGGAAGAGCTAAAAGAATACAACGCCGATGACGTGGAGTTTGCGATGTATCTGCCGGAAGCACATATTATCAATGCAGTTAAGGAACGGAAAGAAGATTCAAACCTTAAAATTGGCTGTCAGAGTGTGTACCGTGAAGATACGGAACCAGGAGCAAACTTTGGCGCTTTTACCACCCAGAGAACCGGTAATTCCATGAAGGCAATTGGCTGTGACAGCACAATCATCGGCCATTTTGAGGAGAGAAAGGACAAGTCAGGTATCTTGTCCGAAGCAGGAGTGACTGACATAGATGCGGTTAACCGGATTCTAAACAAGGAGATTAAGGCGGCAATCCAGGCCGGACTGGACGTTCTTTACTGCATCGGTGAAACGGCTGACCAACAGGAAAACTGGAAGGAAGTCTTAAAAAGTCAGCTGACCATTGGATTAGATGGAGTGGACATCAGTAAAGTGGCAGTTGCCTATGAACCTGTATGGGCCATCGGACCTGGAAAAACACCCCCTGACGGAGAATACATAAGAAAAATAGCCTGTTTTATTAAAGAAGTAAAAAGCGGGATTGCGGTAACCTATGGCGGAGGACTCAAAACAGACAATGCAGGCATGCTCGCCTCCATACCTGAAATCGACGGCGGCCTGATTGCACTTACGAGATTTACGGGAGACATCGGTTTTTACCCGGAGGAGTATCTGGAAATTATACGTACGTATTTAGGATAAATAAAAAGCCGTTAAGGAAGAGAGGTACCTGAAATGAAATTACAGTTTGAATATGGACAAGGTTTTGTCAACGCCGAATTGCCGGATAACACCGATGTATTTATACCTGGAGAAACCATTGCTGATCCGCCCTATATACCGGAGGACCAGCTGGAAGCCAGGAC
>JAQSYE010000222.1 GCA_029256305.1 Lacrimispora sp.
TGACATCTAATACCTGGTTGTAAACAGAAACCGGCTTACCTCCTCCATCTGGTCAAAGCAGTTCTCAAATAACATCCGATAGCTTTCGCAGAAATAATTGTCTTCCACACCTTCTCTGCAACGATAGCATCCGCCGCGGCAGAGAGAAAACCAGCGGCACTGTTTGCAGTCTTCGGAATGACTCAAAGACCGCTCAATAAAGCCAATCTCTGATCTTGGCTCCTGGATTTTTGCCATTGTATCCTGATTTAGATTTCCCAGTTTAAACTCATCCAGAACATAAAAATCACAGGGGTAGACTCCGCCGTCCGCCTCTACCACATTCTGAATCCCGCATACGCCTCTTTGTTCACAGGATTCCGGTTCATACTTAAGCAGGATTCCGATATAGTTTTCAAACTGCCTGATATAAGGCTGTTTTCCCCGTTTCCAGTCTTTATACCACAGGTGAAAAAGCTTAACTAAGAACTCACCGTACGCCTCTGGGGTAAGGGAATATTCCCTCTGCCCACGAATCTCCCCAAGAGGGTCCAGACAGGCGATAAACTGTAAATAGTCCCAGCCATTTCTCTTATATTCCTTATAAATGGGAACAATATTTTCTGCCGTTTCCTTATTCACCACTGTAAGTATATTAAAATCCACACCGCTTTTCTTCATAAGCCGGGCTGCATGATGAACCTTTTGGTACGTTCTTTCCCCCTTTTTGTCGTGCCTGTACTTATCGTGTGTCTCTTCCATTCCATCAACGGATAAACCCACAAGAAAGTGATTTTTTTTGAAGAATTCACACCATTCCTCTGTAATTGCATATCCATTGGTCTGAAGCGCAAATTCAATTTTCAAATTGTTAACGTTATACTGCCTTACCAAGCGGACTGCCTCTTCAAAAAAATCAATTCCGCAAAGTGTTGGTTCCCCTCCCTGAAAGGCAATTCCCACACTCTGCTCTCCATAAGAAAGTGCCTTGCGTATTACATTGGCCAAGGTCTCTTTTGACATCAATCCGTAAGAAGCCTGCTCTCTTTTTTCTGCTTCATCACAATAAAAGCAGTAATCGCATTCCATATTGCACAGCCCGGAAGCTGGTTTTATCAATAAATTCACCGGCGGCATACACCCGTTTCCTCCTTGCCATTTAAGATAACTGGTAAATATTATAACTACAAATCATCATAATTTCTGCCATCAGTATAATAAAAAGTTTATTCACTGTGATCTCGCTGAGCCGCTTGCAGACCTTTCTTCCAATTGCCCCTCCTGCAATGCCGCTGAGTACCATGACCACAAGGATTAAAAAACTGAATTCCGGTATCTGGCCGCCTGCAATGGAATTAATCAGACTGGCTGCCTGGGAAAACAGAATAATGTACAGAGAATTATGCCCGGCGGTTTTTGTATCCATGGAAAAGAAATAAAACAGCACCACCAGATTAATTGGGCCTCCCCCGATTCCAAGAAAGGAGGACAGAATTCCCAAAACAAAGCCGATGATGATACAAACTACCTTATTCCTGATATGGTGAGTTTTTATCCTGTCTTTCTTTATTGTATAGATCAACGTTCCCATGGTGATAAACAAAAGGAAGACTGCCTGAACAGCTCCCACCTGATCCCGGTCCGAAAAAATGCCGGCAACCATATGAAACATTACTTTTCCTGCCACGCCCCCCGTTGCTGCACCGATTGCCAGAGGCGTACCAGTTGTTTTATCAACAGAAGAATCTCCGCTTGAAATTGATTTTAGCACAGAAAAGCAGGCCATGGCAAGCACTGTGCAGCCGGAGAGAAAACTAATGGCTTCCACGCTCAGCAAACCAAATGCGTCTAAAAGCGGCTTTATGATCACTCCGCCTCCAATTCCGCAAACTGCCCCTGCTGTGGAAGCACTTAAACCAATCAGTCCAAATAATATATATTCATGCAGCTTCATAATTTTTCACCGACTCCACTTTTGTATTATAATGAGTTTTTTCTAAACCGGGTAACCAGCCAAGGCCGCTGTTAATCTTCCGTTAACAAAACAGCGCTTAAAATTCCCGGGCATTTGTAAGCTCTCTTTCCTGCACCCAAACCGGTTCTGCACACGGTAAAATGATTAGGGAGCTGCACATCCGTACGGATTGCGGCGGCGATTGCGGCTCCTGTCGGTGTAACCAATTCCCCTTCCACTTCAGTCATGTGAAGATTCAGCTTATGTGCCAGGTCGATATTTTTCACTGCAGGTACCGGAACAGACAGCAAACCGTGGCGGCAGCGGATAGTTCCAGTCCCATCACAAATCTGGGGAATAATGGTTCTGCTGATTCCCAGATTGTCAAAGCAGACTGCCGCTGCAACAATGTCCGCGATGGAATCTACCGCTCCCACTTCATGAAAGTGTACTTTTTCTACCGGAACTTCATGGGCTTTTGCTTCTGCATGGGCTAGAATTGTAAATATTTTTACAGCTAATTCTCTTGCCCCCTGGGTCATATCAGCCTTTTTGATAATTTCCTCTATTTCAACAATTCCTCTGCTCTCATGGTCATAATGATGGGCTTCGTCATGGGAATCGCTCTTTGTTTCACCATGAAGATACTGCATATCATGATCGTGGTTTTCATGTTTTTCATCTAAAACCACATTAAAATCGCAGGCATCCCGTCCAGACTTTTCCACTCTGCTTATTTTTACTTCAAATCCCTGAACCAGAAGACTGTTTAATGCGTTTAACATGACCTCTCTGTCAGCTCCCAAATCCAGCATGGAAGCGACAAACATATCTCCACTGATTCCGTAGCTACAGTCCAAATATAATGTATTGTCCATATTGCCACCTCCTGTTGTTTGTGAGTTTCATTCTAACATTTTTACGCAAATATTTGTGATTATTTTACGCAAACGTTTGCATAGAGAGTGATCGAAATGTTATACTTAATCCTGTATAATCGGTTTACAGGAGGAACTTCCATGACATTGAAAGAAATCGCAAATCTAGCGGGTGTATCAGTTTCAACTGTTTCCCGTGTAATAAATAATAACAATTCCAAAGCCGCCAGCAAAGAAGTACAGGATACTATCTGGCGCATTGTCCGTGAAACCAATTACACGCCCAATACAGCAGCACGTAATTTAAAGTTGAACAGAGATCCTGATAACCTTTCAGGCCCTGTAAAAACAATCGGATGTATCTTTGCGCGGTCAAACAGCACTACTGACGATCCCTTCTTTTCAAAGATAGCAAGATCCATTGAACAGGAAGTTTACAGACAGGGCTATATTATGAAATATTCCTTTTCCGCTTATGATATAAACGATGCCAGCACTTATCAGGTCATAACGAATAACCGGGTAAATGGCATAGCAGTTCTGGGCCGGTTCGATAAGGATATGCTGGAATTTATCAAAAAGCAGTACAAACACATTGTTTATGTAGGACTGAATAAAATTGATACAGAGTTTGATCAGGTAGTAAGCGACGGATACCAGGCTTCTATGGCGGCAATTCAGTACCTTCATAAACTGGGCCACAGTTCCATTGCTTATGTGGGAGAAAAGCAGAATGAATTAAGATACCAGGGGTATCTGGATGCCATGAAAGACTTAAAACTGCCTGTTTCAAGGGAATATATCATAGCAGCCCCCATGTCCCCGGAGGGGGGATATAACGGTATAAAAGCATTTCTCCAGAAATATCAGGATAAAACCGTCACCGCGTTGTTTTGCGCCAATGATTCCACTGCAATCGGCGCCACGAAAGCCATAAAAGACTGCGGCTTTCGTGTACCGGAGGACTTTTCAATCATCAGCATTGATGATATTGATACTGCCCAGTACTTATCTCCCATGCTGACCACAATTCGTATTCCAATGGAGGAATTGGGAAAGATGGCCGCTAAGATACTGATTGACCGGATTGAGAATGGAAAAGGCATTCATGCAACCGTAGAACTCCCGTTCCAGATTATCACGAGAGAAAGCTGCTGCAGATTAAGCAGGAGTAAAAGGACTTAACCATACCAATTTTTTATTAAGGAATCGGAAAGTATATGCTTTCCGATTCCTTTTTCGTTTCATGCTTCAGCTTAGAACTTTTTTAATCCGCTTTATCTCTGAGATCAGTTCCTGCCTGTCCGGTGTATGGCTGTTACTGATATAAAACCTGGTTGCTGCATTGGCAATGGCAAGACGTTCCACTGCCTTTAAATCGCCTAAGCAGGCGGCGATGTATCCGCCGTTAAACGTATCACCTGCTCCTGTGGTTATGACCGGTGCTGCGCAGTAATCCTGCTCCAGCAACTCCACACCCTCTGTTTTCGATGACATCACCGCATATTGGGGCGTGTGTATAATCAGCTCATCAAGACCGGTTATATTTCTAATGTACTCGGTATCTCTGGCAACCTCCTCACTGTTTTCAGAGAATTCCCGGTCATAATAGGAAAATAATAGAACAGCTTCGTGCTCATTTAAACTGAGACTCACCGGAATTTTATCGTTAATTTTCTCTAAAACACCAAAGGTGCCATTAATAGCCTCTTTACTTCTCTTCTTGATATTTGCAAAATCAAAAAATAATCTTCTGGGCTGATTTTCATGGAAATAGTTCTCCGTAAGTTCCGTCATAAACGTATCAAAATCAGGCATGTTGGACCAGTATCCCAATGACACAATATCTGCATTTAATAATATCTTTTGCAATTGATCATGCCCGATGATGCTTAAAAAGTCTTTCCATGTAAAGTTTAACAGCTCATCTAAGTTTGGCATCATTATTTTTCCGTCTGTAAATTCAAGAATTGTACTGACTACAGGATCCCCAACGGAGATCAGTTTACATTTCTCCTGCAGATCATGAAAGATCTTATCAATTTCTTCTTTTCCATACATTCCGATCAGGGTTGTGGCTAAATCCATATTTCCAAGAGCTTTTCCGGTATTGGCAGTAAACCCGCCATAGCTTCGTCTCTTTTTAATCAGCTCATTTGCCATACCACCTTCTCTGCGGTTTACAATCAGATTGCCAAATTCCTGCATCTTATCAATCAGAATATAGTTGTTATCCTGGGTTCTCGTTTCAATAACCTGCCATACCTGATCAATAAAACCATCAATTCCAAGAACAATTTCCCCGCTTAGATTCCTTATGTACGCTTCTAAAATTCCTTCTTCCATCGTAACCCATTTACTATGCTGCATTAATCCACCAATCCTTATTCCTTGTTTTAAACTATTAATGATGATGATACATGTTGTCTCCGCTGTATACCTCGTCCTTCATCATAAGATGAACGGCTGCTGTCTTAAATGCCTTTGGAAGTGCAAGGATATTTGGATTTGCTCCTACATATTTAAGTTTTGCATCAGCCAGTGCTTCTTCAATGGTTGCTCTTGTCTTTAAGCCCATTCCTCTGGCATAGCCTGGCTGCTCTGCTCCCACGATATAAATGGCGGAAGTGTTTTTCTCAGCCAGATGTCCGCAGGAAATCATGGAAAAGCCGTGGAACGGATGAAATGCATTGGTATAGCGGTACTTTCTGATATACTCTTCGTTTGTAGCGAAATACTCTCCAAGGCGGTTCATATCCGGAAGTGTATTCATACGATCGGTCTGGAACATATCATACATTTGTCTGGTGTATGGCCATAATTCATCATGAAAATAACCATTGCAAGTTGATGCACAGATAATGACACAGTTGTCACTCATTACTCTCTTATGACGGATCACCTGTGCGGAAAGAGCCTGCATCAGCATAATCGGATTGGTTCCCATACCATCTCCATAATGGAAGAATTGGGGCATGCCGAATATCATGACGTCATATTTCTTTTCAGCAAATGGCACATAAGTTCTTTTATCCGCTGTTTTCCAGGAAACAGGCTGCATCTCTTTTGCATAACCGCTGTTAATTTCAATCTGTCTTGAATTGGTATCAAGCACTGCATCGCAACAGAAGAACTTCTTGCCCATGCATTTTTCCATGTACTCGCCTATTTCATCAAACTTTGATCTCATTAATGATTTTCCGCTGACAGGAACGAAATCAGCCCTGTGCATCACCTCCGGAACATGATGAGAACCAATGGATCTCCAGTGGGTAATGCCGGTAGAACAATGCTTATAACCGCCGGAATAGCTGCCGTAGGGGTTGCCCTGGGTATGACCGATCAGGATAGCCACATCGCTGTCATATACATATTTATTCATGATGACCGGATCGCCGCGGTCTGTGGCCCCTAAATCAACCAGGTGATCATAATCCTCGCTGTCGTGATTAATAATCTGATGGGTGAACCAGAATTCATGGAATAATTCCATTCCAAGGATATTAAAAATCTCTTCCTTGGTGTTTTTTCTGTGCAGACCATTGGAACAGATTAAAAGAATGTCTTTCTTTTCCACTCCTGCGCTGTATAATTCCTGAAGAATTAATTTTATGGAAATCTTACGGTGAGCCGTTTCCTGTTCCCCGCCCTTTACCCTGTCAGGAAAAATAATGGTTACTTTTGATCCCTTTTTTGCAAGTTTGGTTAACGGTCCCATTCCCAATGGATTACGAATGGATTCAAGGGTCCTGGCTTCCAGCTGGTCCTCCGGTATATAGGGCGGATCAGCAATGGTTTCTCCAGGTATAAATACATCGGTGTTATCCGGCAATTCGGCGTTGACA
>JAQSYE010000223.1 GCA_029256305.1 Lacrimispora sp.
TTAGTTATATATAATCTACATAAAACTATAAATACATGCTAGTGTATTTACTGGAGGTAAAATAATGAAACTGTTCATAAAGTATATCTCGATTGTATTAGCCATCTATTTAATGTCATTTGTATTTAACTCGGTTTATATTGGAAGTTTAGGAGCGCTGCTTATTATGGGCATGGTACTTTTGCTGGTGAACTTTACAATAAAGCCCATTCTTTTACTGATTACATTACCCGCAAATCTGCTGACTTTAGGCTTATTCAGCTTTATCATAAATGCCTGGACGATTATGATTGCAGATTCTCTTGTCGAAAATATAAGCATGGGCGGCTTTTTTAATTCGCTGCTTGCCGCTTTCATCATTACGATTTTAAATAATCTGTTTCAGGATAAGAATTAGGTGACATCATAAAAGCAGGGTCTGAGTCCCGTTAATGGACTCAGACCCTGCTTTTACTGAAGCATACTTATTGTAATTGCTATGTTCTAATATTTGACACCCTTCCAGTAAAGAGGTTTATATACATCCGCCTCTTCCGGCAGAGCCACATCCTTCATCGCCCACCGGTAGAATTCTTCAAATCCGGTCCTATCCACGATATAACCGATATGTTCCTTTCCGCCAGGAGCAGTGGTATCAATGAATTTTGTTACATAATCGTAGGTGTTGAGAATAATCTTTATAATGCTTTCCTCATCTGCCCATTTAATGAAATCCTCGCCCATGCGGGGGTTTTTCTTACCGGTCCGGCCAAGAAGTGTGAGACGATAAAACTTCTCCTGGCTTCTGGTCCAGGCTCTGGTGGGGCAGGCAAGTACACATTCTCCGCAGCCGATACAGGTTTCATGATTACGTGTCACCTTCCCATTTACCGTTTCAAGAGCTCCGGTTGACTTCCGTTTGCATGCTTTAACACAGGCGCCGCAGTTGACACAACGGTCCGCATCGTAGTGGGGGAGTGTCATTCCCATAATGCCGAAATCATGCATCCGCACCTTGGCACAGTCGTTGGGGCAGCCGGTTAATGCAACCTTAAAATGGAGATTGTTTGGGAAAATGGCTTTCTCGATTTTTTTTGCCAGATCCGCTGTATTATAGCAGCCATAAGGGCAGACATTGTTGCCGATGCATGCAGTGATATTACGTGTGCCGGCAGCGCTGTAACCCTGCCCTGATTTTTCCTGGTTAATATCCAGCCCTTCAATAATTGGCTGCAGGAGAGCGTTGACCTTTGGAATATCTGCAAATGGGATTCCGGGGATCTCAAAGCCCTGCCTGGATGTAATGTGTACCGTACCGTTCCCGTAAGTATCGGCAATGTTCTGAATCATGGGTAAAAATCTGGCTTCTAAGTGACCGCCGGGAATCCGGATGCGGGAGGCGGTAAGGCCTCGGTGTTTTGTGATCCGGAAAGCATTTTTTTTCAGTTCCTTTGTGTTGATATCCATCTGACGTTCCCCTTTCTAATCCAAGAGTTTGCGGCCTTTGGTAAATGGAAAGACAGGTCCGTCCAGGCACACATAGGTGTCATCAATTTTACAGTGTCCGCATTTACCGATTCCGCAGCACATTTTCCGTTCATGGGAAATCCAAATATTTTCTTCTTTTAGACCGATATTTAAAAGTCCCTGAGTGGTGAAACGCATCATGGCAGGAGGTCCCACCACGATTGCAGTGACTTCCTCTTTATTTTTCAGTTTCAATTTGGGTATATACTGGGTAACAAGTCCGATCTGGCAGGCAGTATCATCATCTGCGCAGTCCACAGTCAGGATGACTTCCATCGCCTGTTTCCATTTACCGAAGTCTTCCAAAAAAAGAATATCCTTGGGTGTTTTAAATCCCGCGATAAGAGTCATGCCCTTTGTTTCGTCCATATGGCTGGAAAAATAGTCAACCACACCCTTGACTGGAGAAAGTCCGGTTCCGCCCGCTATGACCAGAAGTTCTTTTCCGCGAAAATTTTCAATATCAAATCCATTGCCGTAAGGTCCTCTTAAAAACAGGCTGTCTCCCTGATAACGTTCAAAGATTTCCCCCGTCACCTTCCCTACCCGGCGAATGGTTAAATCCACGGAGTCTTCCCGGATTCCGCTGACTGAAATCGGAGCTTCCCCGAACTTTGGAATGGAAACCTCGAAAAACTGACCTGGTTTTACGTCTCCATGATAAGCCATGCGAAATGTGTATTCAATGTCCGTATGGCGGATTACCTCCTTGATCTCAGAACGGAAAGGAAGATATTCGTTATGATTCATTTCCAGTTACCTCCTTCATGGCGTCTTCCAGCTGATTGATGCAGTGGGAAAATGAGATGTACTCCGGGCACACATCGTCGCATCGGCCGCAGCCTACACACATATGAATTCCATTGCGTTTCTTATAATCATAGACTTTGTGCATAACCTTAAAGCGCATGCGCTGACCGTTATTCTGGCGGTAGCTGCCGCCTCCAGCCACGTCGGTAAACCCGTCCGTCATGCAGGAAGCCCATACTCTGCGGCGTTCTCCAACTTTTCCGTTATCGGTATAGAAAATGTCCTGCATGGTAAAACAGGTGCAGGTAGGACATACAAAATTACATCGTCCGCAGTTAATGCAGCGGCTGTCATATTGTTTCCACATGGATGACTTCATAACATCTAAGGTGAGAGATTTGGGGATGTTTACCTGTGTCTCTGTCTCAGTTACATAAGAAGGGGTTACGTCAACCTGCTTTGTACAGCTGGCAGCAAACAATTCATCCCACTCCGGATTTTTATTATCAATTCTGACTCCTTCATCAGAAAGCTCCATGGAAGCATGGTAGTCGTCTGAACGGTTGGTTTCCATATCAACGCAGAAACAGCTGTCAAAGGATTCTTTACAGCCCATAAGTACGAATTTCACCCGGTCTCTAAGACGTTTATAATAAGGATCTTTTGCGCCGTTATGGAGATACATGGTATCTAAGCGTTTCACCGCATGCAGATCGCAGCTGCGCAGAAAAATAATGGCCTGCTTCACAGAGGATTCCGGTTCCTTCACGGAGTCTTCCGTAAAATAAAATAAAGTTTCCGAGATGGGAAGAAGGATCTCTTTAAAAGAGAAATCTGATCTTTGGTCAAATACAATTTCTTCTATAGACTGGATTTCACCGTAATGAACAGAGTCCGTATCGGAAAATACACCGCCATTTTTCATTAGTATGGGAGCATAGATGACAGAATCCTGTTTCCACTTGCGAAATACTTCGTTGATCTCTTCTGAATTAAGAATATAACCCATTCTAAGCCTCCTTTATTCCGGAAATCAGATAATAGGGAACAGCAGTAAATAAAATTCCGCCTGCCATATTGCCAAGAGTAACAACCAGGATATTGTAAAAATATCCGGAAAGGGAAACAGCTGCACCACCCGGACTTAAGATTCCCACAGTGAGCAGAGTCATGTTTGCAATGCTGTGTTCATAACCGCTGGTAATAAACGCAAAGAGACACCAGAACACCATAATTAATTTTCCGCTTTCTGATTTACAGCGGAAGCCGCACCAGATAGCAAGGCAAACTAAAATGTTGCAAAGAACCGCTCTTAAAAAGAGAGGAATGAGGGGGATTGCCATTTTTGCTGCGGCAGCATTTGCCATAAATTCGCCTACTGGCCCTTTTGCCAGCCCTGCACCCCAGAAAATAAGCGCAAGAAGAATGGAACCGGCCCAGTTTCCCAGTAAACACACCACCCAAAGCTTTCCGGCATCCGCCAGTGTGACCGTACCGCTAAAAACTCCGCCTGCCATGACTAAATTATTACCGGTAAACAGTTCCGCACCTGCCATAATAACAAGACTGAGGGCGATGCCAAACGATGCACCCATAATAATCTTGACGTAAGGCTGGCTGGAAATCATTCCTCCTGCGGAGAAAATTAAAAGAATTCCAAAACCCACATACATACCTGCCAATATGGCCGCAACCCAGTATCCAACAGGATTGTTTTTAAGAAACTTTGATTTGCTTTCCGCTGCTTTTGCTAACATTGAATATTCTTCCTGAAACATAAACAACCTCCTTTGTTTAATTTTTATCAAACTACCCACAACAACAGTATAATCAACAAATTAAAAAATCACCGTGATTAAAATCACGGTGACTTAAAAAAAACAGACAGGGCGTCTCTGTCAGGGATGATAAATTTCCCCCGCTGGACATGGACCAGCCCCTGTTCGGTTAAATGCTTCAGCTGACGGGATACGGTTTCCCGTCTGGACCCCAGCATATCGGCCAGATAGGTGACGCTTAAATCCATATTGATTAAGGTTCCTTCCTCATCGGGAATACCGTAATCCTTAGACAGGCGCCACAGCTTTGCTGCAATCTTCTTTTCTCCATGTACGGAGTTGGAAGTGTTCTTTAACTGGCGGTATAAGCGTCGGTTTTTTAAAGCAAGGGAATCAAGAATCAGTTTCGTCAGTTCAAAATCCTTGGACATGATCGACAGAAAATCCATCTTTCCAAAGCACAGAATCACAGATGGTTCAAAGGCCTCGCAGTTAATGGAGGCGGTCATATTCTGCAGTACTTCCTCGTTAACCATTTCTCCTTTTCCCAGAAGAAAAATGGTTTTTCTCTCTCCCTGGGAGTTGATTTTATACAGAGATACGAAACCAGTTACTACTATATAAAGCGTTTGGTTTATTTCCTTATCCCAAAATAAGTGTGCCCCTTTGGGAAAACGCCGGAGGCTGCCGCAGGCCATCAGTGCCGCAGTTGACTTTTCTGATATGTTACGAAACAGCTGGGTACAGGAACAGGCTTCTTTTATATCCATGGGAATTCACGTTCTCCTTTTGTATCTTTGCCTTGAATTATACTATACCACAAAATCCAACGCAAGGAGTATGAAAACGGTGCTGCACGCCTTTATTCTTCACCGTGCTTCATCATGTGGGCTCCAAACAGCAGCGCCAGATAAAAGATACTTAAGATACCAATATGTAGCGCAGTTTTAATAAACAGAGGCAGGCCTGCAAACGGATCCATGAAGGAAAAGGCGGCATAATAGATTCCGATCGCCAGTATCATGAATGCCGATGGTTTTGCAATCATATCCCATGCATTCCACACAAAATCCACCATATTCTTCAAAGTCAGCACATGCATAAAAGCGAGAAGGAGTTCACTTGCCAAAGCACCCACCAGGTATGCGAAGATTCCGAATCGCGGAATACCAAAAAGCACAAACAGAAGCCGGAGTGTCATGGCAATTGCATTCTGGGTAAAGGTGATGGAGGTCTTGCCAAGCCCGTTTAAAATACTCCCCATGGTGGTAGCCATATAAAGAAATGGACAAAGCCATGCCAGCACAGTCATATACTGCCCGGCGGAGCTGTCTTTAAACACGCTTACTCCCAAGTCATTGCCGAATAACGTAAAGATTGCGATGCAGAGAATTCCCACGTACATACAGTAGCGAAGGGACATGGAAATCGCTGTTCCGATCCGTTTTTCATTCCCCTCTGACTGGGCTTCCGCAACTGTGGGCAGCAAAAGGACTGCAAGAGAATTAAAAACGGTGGATGGGAACAAAATAAAGGGCAGTGCCATTCCTGTTAAGACTCCATATACGGAAAATGCAGCCGAATCGGAGAGACCGGACATCTGCAGTCTGCTGGGGATCAGTATGGCTTCTGCACTGGCAAGAACATTTAAAACCAGCCGGTTTCCCATAAGAGGAAGTGCAAGATGAAGAAGTCCGGGAGCTGTTTCACTGAAATGAGAGGAATCATAAGCAAAGTCTTTGGCCATTTTTGGCGGAAAGAAGCGATAGGCAAAAACAGTAAAGAGAGAAGAGGCGATTTCCCCAACCAAATGTCCCATAACTGCCAGCTGGACAGTGATGGTAATTCCCGACTGGATCATAATGTCGGCAATGAGAAAAACGGCGCCGATTCTTACAATCTGCTCCGTAATCTGGGCCAATGCCGGAACAGAGGGGCGCTGCATACCATAATAGTAACCATTGATACAGGCATGAACCGCTGCGCAGGGAACCGATACTGCAAGAAAGATAAGCAGAGGGGCACAGCGCGGTTCCATTAAAATAGAACCTGCGATAAAATCCTTAAACTGAATAATGAAATAAGCAAGGATCATGGAAATAGCCACTGAAATGATCAGACCGCTGCGAAAAACAGAACGGCCCTTCTTCACATTAGCGGCTACGGACTGGGATATGGCGGTCTGAATGGAGCCTGCACAAAGAGCAAAACAGATTCCAAAAACCGGATGGATCAGATTAAAGATACCCAGACCCTCAGCTCCTATGGTACGGGAGAGAAAGATCCGGTAAAAAAAACCCAGCACCCGGGTGATAAGCCCGGCTGACGTAAGAAGAAGCGTGCCGGTCAGAAGCGCATATTTTCTTTTTGAAAGTTTTCTGGGGATCTTTAAAGAATCATTCATGAAATCTCCTGAAAAAGAGAATTATTATAAATATATGAAAATTGTTCTTTCTTCATGACACAATCATAACGAGAACCATTCCTATTGAAATTCTAGGAAATGTGTGTATAATAGAAAATGTAGATGAAGCTTTTAACTTTAGAACTACAGAAAGGCGGAACTAACAAATATGAAGCAACTGATTTATTTAGACAACGCAGCGACGACCAAAAC
>JAQSYE010000224.1 GCA_029256305.1 Lacrimispora sp.
ACGGGATTAAAGCCAACATACGGCACCATATCCCGTTATGGTCTGATTGCGTACGGTTCCTCTCTGGATCAGATTGGACCGGTAGCAAAGGATGTGACTGACTGTGCAGCCATACTTGAAGTCCTGGCATCCCATGATGAAATGGACAGTACTTCCGTACAACGGGAAGATTATGAATTCAGCAGGTATTTAACCGGTGAAGTAAAGGGTTTAAAAGTGGGAATTCCTGCAGATTACATGGGGGAAGGCCTGGATCCAGAAGTGAAAGAGGCCGTTTTAAAGGCGGCAAAGGTGCTGGAAGAAAAGGGTGCCATTGTAGAGACCTTTGATCTTGGCATGGTGGAATACGCCATTCCTGCATACTATGTCATTGCTTCTGCAGAAGCAAGCTCCAACCTTTCCCGTTTTGACGGTGTAAAATACGGCTATCGGGCGAAGGAATATACTGGTCTTCATGGCATGTATAAAAAGAGCCGTTCTGAGGGCTTTGGTCCGGAAGTAAAACGGCGTATTATGTTAGGTTCCTTTGTACTCAGCTCCGGTTATTATGACGCATATTATTTAAAGGCGCTGAAGACAAAAGCGCTGATTAAGAAAGCCTTTGATGAGGCATTTGCCAAATACGATGTGATTTTAGGGCCGGCTGCTCCGACAACAGCCCCAAGACTGGGCGAGAGCTTAAGCGATCCATTAAAGATGTATCTGGGAGATATTTACACCATCTCTGTGAACTTAGCCGGACTTCCTGGTCTTTCCGTCCCGTTTGGAACGGATCAGAAGGGACTTCCCATCGGCGTTCAGCTGCTTGCAGACTGCTTTAACGAAAAGAATATTTTAAGGGCTGGTTTTGCAGTGGAGCAAAGCAGAGCCTGGGAGATGCCCTCTCTGGCAGCAAATGCAATGAAAGAAAAGGAGGAGAAGTAAATGAGCAAACAGTATGAAACAGTGATTGGTCTGGAAGTTCATGTTGAGCTTGCTACAAAAACAAAAATCTTCTGCTCCTGTACCACAGAATTCGGCGGAGCGCCCAATACCCATACCTGTCCGGTTTGTACCGGCATGCCCGGTTCCCTTCCGGTTCTTAACAAACAGGTGGTGGAATACGCCCTTGCAGTGGGTCTTGCTGCAAACTGCCAGATTAACCAGAATTGTAAATTTGACCGTAAAAATTATTTTTATCCTGACAATCCCCAAAACTATCAGATCTCCCAGCTCTATCTTCCCATCTGCCACGACGGGTATGTGGAAATTGACACAGCTGCAGGAAAGAAGAAAGTGGGAATTCACGAGATCCATATGGAAGAGGATGCGGGTAAGCTGATTCACGATGAATGGGAGGACTGTTCCTTAGTTGACTTTAACCGAAGCGGAGTTCCCCTGATTGAGATTGTTTCCGATCCGGATATGAGAAGTGCAGATGAGGTAATTGCTTATTTAGAGAAGCTACGGTTAATCATTCAGTACTTAGGGGCTTCTGACTGCAAGCTGCAGGAAGGTTCTATGAGAGCCGATGTAAACATATCGGTAAGAGAAGCAGGAGCTTCTCAGTTGGGAACCAGAACAGAGATGAAGAACTTAAACTCCTTTAAAGCCATTGCCCGCGCCATTGAAGGGGAGAGAAAACGCCAGATCGAACTGATTGAGGAAGGAAAGGCAGTAGTTCAGGAAACCAGACGCTGGGATGACAACAAAGAATCCTCCCATGCCATGCGTTCCAAAGAGGATGCCAAAGATTACCGATATTTCCCGGATCCCGATCTGCCACCCATCTCCATAAGCGATGAATGGATTCAGCGCATAAGGGAGAAACAGCCAGAACTGCGGACAGAAAAGATGGCAAGATATCAAATGGAATATAATCTTTCTGAATATGATGCAGATATTATTACCGGATCCAAGCATATGGCTGATATATTTGAAGAGGTTTCATCGATCTGTCAGAAGCCAAAAGAAGCCGCAAACTGGCTGATGGTAGAGGGCATGAGACTGTTAAAAGAGCATGAGATGGAAATGGAAAATACGACATTTTCTGCTGAAAATCTTGCAAAATTGATTCTTTTGGTGGATAATGGAACCATTAACCGCACGGTTGCCAAGGAAGTGTTTGAGCAGATTTTCTTAAATGATATAGATCCGGTGCGTTATGTAGAAGAAAAAGGACTGAAAGTAGTAAATGATGAAGGTGCACTTAAGTCTGCCATTGAGGAGATTCTTGCTGCAAATCCCCAGTCAGTGGAGGATTACCGGAACGGAAAAGAGAAAGCGATGGGCTTTCTGGTTGGTCAGACCATGCGTTCCATGAAAGGAAAGGCTGATCCAGGAGCGGTCAACCGTATTCTGAAGGAACTGTTAGGTTAAAGGAGTCTTTATGAGGAGGAAGAAATCTATGAAGCCGTATGTTGAGATGACAAAGGAAGAGTTACAGGAGCTTAGAAAGGGACTTTCTGCACAGTATAAGGAGTTTCAGAGCAGAGACTTAAAGCTGGATATGTCCAGAGGAAAGCCAAGTGCCGAGCAGCTGGATATTTCCATGGGAATGATGGATGTGTTAAGCAGCAGTGATGATTTAACCTGTGATGACGGTACGGACTGCCGTAATTATGGTGTGCTTGACGGAATCAAGGAAGCAAAGGAACTTCTTGCCGACATGATGGAGGTTGCACCCGATCACATTATTATTTATGGCAATTCCAGCTTGAATGTAATGTATGATACCGTTTCCCGCTCTATTACTCATGGTGTTATGGGAAGCACTCCATGGTGTAAACTGGATAAAGTGAAATTCCTTTGTCCTGTACCGGGATATGACAGACACTTCTCCATAACGGAATACTTTGGAATTGAGATGGTGAACGTTCCCATGACTCCAAACGGCCCGGATATGGATCTGGTAGAGCAGCTGGTGGCTTCAGACGATTCCATTAAGGGTATCTGGTGCGTGCCTAAGTACTCCAATCCTCAGGGCATTTCCTATTCTGATGAAACCGTGCGCCGTTTTGCCCGTTTAAAACCGGCAGCAAGTGACTTCCGTATTTATTGGGATAATGCTTATACCATTCACCATTTATACGACAATGAACAGGACCATTTAATCGAAATCCTGGCCGAGTGCAAGAGAGCCGGAAATCCAGATATGGTTTATAAATTTGCTTCCACCTCAAAGGTAAGCTTCCCAGGTTCCGGTATCGCAGCAATCGCAGCCAGCGAGAATAACTTAACGGATATCATGAAGCAGTTAAAGATCCAGACCATCGGTCATGATAAGGTAAATCAGCTTCGCCATGTACGTTTCTTTGGGGATATTCATGGAATGGTTGAACATATGAGAAAACATGCAGATATCATGAGACCAAAATTTGAAGCAGTTATCGAAACTCTGGAAAAAGAGTTGAGCGGTCTTCAGGTGGGTGAATGGACCTGTCCAAAAGGCGGTTATTTTATTTCCTTTGATTCTTTAGATGGCTGTGCCAAAACCATAGTTGCGAAATGCAAAAAAGCAGGTCTGGTGATGACTGGCGCAGGAGCCACTTATCCATATGGAAAGGACCCTCATGACAACAACATTCGGATTGCACCGTCCTATCCGACTTTGCCGGATTTAAATCAGGCGATGGAATTATTTGCACTTTGTGTTAAGATCGTAAGCATTGACCACATTCTGGCAGAGAAAGCATAATATGAAACGCCGCACAGGCCTCTCCTTGCAGGAGATGTCGTGCGGCGTTTTGAGTTAGGTCATGATTAGTCAAATAAAACCAGATTGATAAATGCCTGAAAAGATTCGGTCTGAAATTTGTCTTTATGGAAAACAACATGGTTCATACAGCTGATCTCCATATCTTTTACCTCTATTTCAAAAATCTCCCCTTTTTTTATGGATTCATCGGCAAAGATTCTAGGGACAACGCCAATACCGATATTTTCCCTGGCTGCCTGTAAAATCACGTCGGAATTGGTACTGGTCCACAACGGTTCGGCAGATAAGTTATTCAGTGCCAATGCGCAGTCAAAGGTATCCCTGATCGTGCATCCGGTTTCTCTTAATAAAAGAGGCTCTTCAATCAGCTTGTCCAGTGGTACAGGCTGTGCGGCACGGTTTGCTAAAGGGTGGCTTGGAGAACAGATTACGGCCATAGGATAGGAGGAGAACGGTATTTTCTCCAGCTGTTCATCGGGTACGACACCCTCTACAAGAGCCAGATCCAGCTCGTTCCTTGACAGTTTGCTGAGGATTTCTCCGGAGTTATCCACGGTAACCTTCAGTTGTATGTCAGGATTTGTCAGAGTAAAACGGGAAACAGCGCTTGGAAGTAAGTAGCTGGCCAGAGTCACACAGGAGCCCACCCGCAAAGGTGCCTGTAAGTGCAGGGAACCAGAATAATTCTCCAGGTCCTGATATAATTCCAGAAGAGGAATGACTTTGGATAAATAAAATTTACCGTTTTCGTTGATCATCACTCTACGGGATACACGATTAAACAGGGGAGAGCCAACAGATTCTTCCAGCTCGTTGATGGCATGAGAGATGGCTGGCTGAGTCATGGATAATGCTTTTGCGGCTCCGGTGATGCTTCCTTCTTCGCATACTGTCTTAAAGATTGTTAGATGTCGTAGATTCATGTTTGTAGGTCCTTCCATTACCAGTACTTCATATGATAACTTTCATTATATCATTTTGATAATGGGTTGAACAGAGATTTTGAAAAAAATGTCGAGGATGATTTTTTGTTGTAAATATTAAAGTATATTGGAATGCAAATGGAAAGTAATGGTTGATTATAAATTGGAATTTGTGTAAAATGCTATAGTGACTTTAAAAAAATATAGTATTAATTTTAAGGGGGAATCATGAAAAAACTAATCTGTATCTCAATGTTATTAATGTCTGTTTTACTATGTTCTTGTTCAGCCAGCGGGAAAAAAATATCAGTTCCAGAAGAATTGGCAGTTAAAAATTCAGAAGGAAAAATTCTTGAACTATATATGCCAAGAGAAGAAGCAGAAAAAGTTCTTGGGGAGACGGATGAACGAAGCTGGACGGGGGGCTATGATTATGGAAATATTATTGTTGGATATAAAGAAAATCTGCTTACCTATATACAGTTGAAGGATGACAGCTGGAAATTGATGAATGGAATAAAAGTGGGTGATTCTATAGATACTCTTACTTCCTATGAGAATCCAGGCGGCACTGATTTAAGGCAGTTATTCTATAAAAAGGACGGCAGTAATTATTCTAAGGTGTTAAAAAAGGATATTCCTCAGAAAGCAGAAAAAAGTGATTTTGGAGTGTACTGCTCATCAGAAATTCTTGGTATAGATGGTACTATTGAAGCTATATCAGCTTGCGACAGGTATGTCGGTGCGTCTGGTGACATGGAAGATTAATAAAAAGGAAGGCATCATGGCAATTCTTCATGATGTCTTCCTTTTACCAATAGCAGTTAAGAATCTCAGATATTCATAGTTTATTAAAGTCTTGTTGCAATCGCCTTAATAAAATCCTCGCTGTTCAAAACCGTGGGGTTTTCAATTGTAGTGATAATAGCAAGGTCTTTTGTCATCTCTCCAGCTTCAATGGTATCGATGGTAGCCTGTTCCAGTTTATCAGCAAATGCAGCCAGTTCCTGATTGCCATCAAGCTCTCCGCGCTTTCTTAAAGCTCCGGTCCATGCGAAAATCGTAGCAACAGAGTTCGTAGAAGTTTCCTTACCCTTTAAGTGCTGATAATAATGTCTCTGTACAGTCCCGTGAGCTGCTTCATACTCAAAGTCACCATCAGGAGAAACCAGAACTGAGGTCATCATGGCAAGAGATCCGAACGCAGAAGAAACCATATCGCTCATAACGTCTCCGTCGTAATTCTTGCAGGCCCAGATATAACCGCCCTCTGACTTCATCACTCTTGCTACCGCATCATCGATTAAGGTATAGAAATATTCAATGCCGGCTTCTTTAAAGCGGTTCTCATATTCAGCATCAAAGATATCCTGGAAGATGTCCTTAAAGGTATGATCGTATTTTTTAGAGATGGTATCCTTGGTTGCAAACCATAAATCCTGCTTGGTATCCAGTGCATAACTAAAGCAGCTTCGTGCAAAGCTTTCAATGGAGTCGTTAATATTATGCATACCCTGGACAATTCCAGCACTTGCAAAGTTATGAACCAGTTCCCGTACCTCTGTTCCGTCAGCGGCAGTATACACCAGTTCCACTTTACCGGCACCGGGAATCTTCATCTCGGAGCCTTTATAGACATCACCGTAAGCATGTCGGGCAATGGTGATGGGCTTTTTCCAGTTTATAACACATGGTTCGATTCCCTTAACAACAATAGGAGCCCGGAATACAGTTCCGTCGAGAATTGCGCGGATGGTGCCGTTAGGGCTTTTCCACATCTCTTTTAAATTGTATTCTTTTACACGGGCAGCATTGGGAGTGATGGTGGCGCATTTAACAGCTACTTTATATTTCTTTGTGGCCAGAGCAGAATCAGTGGTCACTTTATCATCTGTCTGATCCCGGAACTCCAGTCCCAGGTCATAATATTCTGTCTTTAAGTCAATATAGGGCAGCAGAAGGTTGTCCTTAATCATCTGCCAGAGAATACGGGTCATCTCGTCGCCATCCATT
>JAQSYE010000225.1 GCA_029256305.1 Lacrimispora sp.
ATTACCCCATATACCACAAGACCGATTCGGGATGGGGAAGTAAATGGAGTGGAATATATTTTCACAACCAGAGATGAGCTGGAACAATTCCGAAGAGATGAGAAATTAATTGAAGAACGTACTTACGAAACAATATATGGTCCATGGAGCTATTTTACGGTGGACGACGGGCAGTTTGACAGGGTGGGACAAGGAATTTATCTCATGATTGGTACACTGGAATCCTATGAGAAAACCAGGCATCATTTTGGAAGCGAGTATTTGTTCCCTATTTATGTGGAAGTTGATGACAGAGAGCGTTTGCTTCGTTCAATAGAGAGAGAAAGATGTCAGGTAGTGCCTAAATATAAGGAAGTGTGCAGAAGATTTCTTGCAGATGAAGAGGACTTTAATGAAGAAAATCTGCATAAATGCGGCATTGAGACTCGTTTTTATAATAATGAGATTAATGACTGTCTGGATGAGATTACTGAGCAGATTAAAAAGAGTATGTAATGGAAACTAGATGCATGTGAATAAGAAAATGCTCTCTGAAATTGGTGTTTTACCAATTAAATCAGAGAGCATTTTTAATTTATTTTGTTGCCAGCCTTCTGGCTTTTGCTTCCATGCGGGACCTTGTTACATCAATGAAGACTGCTGCGATAATAACCATACCGATTACGATGTATTGAACGGAACTGGAGGTATTGAGAAGTGTCAGTCCGTTACGAATGGTAGAAATCATCAGCGCGCCGATTAACGTTCCCCAGATCGTTCCCTTTCCTCCCATAAAGGAGGCACCGCCTATAATACATGCCGCAATGGCATCTGTATCATAAGGAGATATGGCAGCAGATGGATTTGCTACTGCAGAACGTCCAACGATTACCAGACCGGCAATTGCACACATGAAGCCGGATAAGCTGTAGACAAAGATCAGGACATTGTCGGAATTGATGCCTGATAAACGGGCAGCTTCTGGATTTCCGCCTACGCAGTATATCATTCTGCCCAGAGCGGTCTTATTTAAAAAGAAATGATACACGCCATATATCAATAAAAGAACTACAAAGCATAGAGGGATTCCGGAAAATCCGTCCGGTGTTCTGAATAGATTGCTAGAGCCTAAAAAAGTAACGCCTGCAGGAAAATCGGAAATGGTCTTGGTTGATACAACGAAAAGAGCAACACCGCAAAGTACATTCTTCATACCCAGAGTTGAAACAAATGGATGGGGAAGATGCATTTTTGTAAGCAGAAGTCCATTTAAAAATCCAACAGTGAGTCCTGTGGCGATACATGCTAGTATCAGAATAAATGGATTTGTAACACCCAGTGAGTTTTTTAGCATACCCATTACACAGGCGCACAATATAGCATTTGCACCTACAGATAAATCGATACCAGCAGTAATCAGTACAACCAGCATAGCTGCGGAGATGAGGCCGTTTACAGCTGTCTGCCTTAAGATATTCATCATGTTATTCATTGTTAGAAATTTGTCTGTTGCTACGCTCAGAATCATAAACAACAGGATCAGAGCCAACAGCGGAGCTGCCTTACTGAATATGTCTTTTAATTTTTTTGTTTTCATTGTATAGCACCTCCCCAGGCAGCTTTCATGATTGTTTCCTGATTGAGTAAATCACTGTCTCTTGAAAGCTCACCCATGACTTTTCCTTCTCTCATTATAATGACTCTGTCACTCATTCCGATAATTTCCGGCAGTTCTGAGGAAATCATAATAACACATTTCCCTGCTTTTATCAGGCTGTTCATGATGTTATAGACTTCAACTTTTGCACCTACATCAATGCCTCGGGTGGGTTCGTCAAAGATATAGATATCTGCATTGGTGTTAATCCACTTACCGATTACCACTTTCTGCTGATTTCCTCCGGACAACTGGCCCACTGCTTCTTTTGAATCTGCTATTTTAATTTTTAAACCGTCTACATTATCCTCGGTTAGCTGATCAATGTGTTTCTCATCCAGAAAGAGTCCTTTTTTACATTTTTTCATGGAACTAAGAATGAGATTGGTACGCACAGACTGGGTTAGAACAAGGCCCTGGCCTTTCCGGTCTTCTGTTAAAAATGCGAGGCCCTGGCGGATTGCATCCTTGGGAGACTTTATGGTGGCAGGCTTTTCATTAATATAAATGTTTCCGGAATCGTGGCCGTCAGCACCGAATATCGCACGGAATGCCTCTGTACGCCCGGCTCCTACCAGGCCGGAAAATCCAAGAATTTCTCCGTAGTTGGCATGAAAGCTAACGTCGTTTAAGACTCCCGTTGAATTTAAATGTTCCACTCTTAAGGCTTCTTTGCCTCTGGTTGTCTCTATCTTTGGGTATTGGTTATCAAGAGTTCTTCCCACCATGGCGGAGATCAGGGAATCATTGTCCATCTCTGAAATGTCTTTTGTCAGGATATGTTCTCCATCTCTCATAACGGTTACCCGGTCGCATAATTCGAAGAGCTCTTCCAGTTTGTGAGATACAAACAGGATGGAGATCCCTTTTTCCTTTAAAGAGCGGATGGTTTTCATTAATTGGGCAACCTCTTTTTCTCCAAGACTGGAGGTGGGTTCGTCCATAATGATCAACTTTGCATCAATTAAAACAGCCTTTGCTATCTCAACCATCTGCTGTATTCCCATACCATAGGAACCGCATTCTTTCTTTACATCAATCTCCTGTCCCAGTGACACCATCACATCATGTGCCATCTCATGCATTTTTTCATATTCCAGGAGCGGGCTGTTCTTCTTTTTCAGCGCTTTATTAATAAATATATTATCAGTGACTGATAAAAGGCGTACAATATTAAGTTCCTGGTAAACACAGGCAATTCCATGGGCTGCCGCCTCACGGGGATTTTTAAAGGATACTTCTTTTCCATTCATGATGAGAGTACCTTCTTCCGGGGTATACACCCCGGTCAGTACTTTAATCAGCGTGGATTTACCGGCACCATTTTCACCGATCAGTCCATGAATTTCGCCTGGTTTAATATCCAGGGACATATTGCGCAGAGCCACAACTCCTGGAAAGCGTTTCGTCACATGTTTCAGTTCCATTAAGCTCATAGCAGTTCAACCCTTTCTGTTTCTCACAAGCAGGTTATTTTAAATAGCCTTTCAGTTTTTCTAAGTAGTCTTTAGCATTGTCGGAAGAAATAACTTCACAGCCGGTATCAACAAAGGATTTCACAGTCTCACCTTTTACTGATTTGACTGCAGTCTCTACTGCTTTATAGCCCATGGTGTAAGCAGACTGGGCGCAGGTGGCAGAAATGGTTCCGTCAATAATATTCTGAACGCCGCTCTGATTTCCATCAAAGCCAACAATAACTACATCTTTTAATCCGCTCTGTTTGCAGGCGGTTGCAGCTCCTGCAGCAGTATCATCGTTATGACATAAGACAATCTGAATGTCACCGCTCTGGGCAGTAATCATATTTTCCATAACATTGGCGGCCGTGTCGGGATTCGACTGAGCATACTGTACGGAAACGATTTTTATTCCGTTTTCTTCCATGGCTCTTGTATAGCCGGCCTGTCTGGCATCGCTGGTTGCATTTCCTTCAACACCGCCTATAATAACTGCTTTTGTTCCTTTACCGGCCTTTTCTGCGGCAAATAATCCACCCTGATAGGCTGCTTTGTCATTACCAGTCCCCACAAAAGCAATTTTTCCAGGTATCTCTGCATCTGTATCAACCGTTATCACTGGTATTTTTACATCACCGATTACGCTGGCAACTGATTCTGATTGGAGAGGGGAAATTACAAATGCATCGATGCCTCCAGCCAGCATGGTTTCAATCATGCTGTTCTGTTCGTCATAAGCTGTTTCTGAAGCGGGACCCTGAAGATCAACTTTAACACCTAAATCTTTCGCTGCGGCATTTACCCCAGCAGCTACGTAACTCCAGTATTCACTGGACAGCGTCTTTAAGATTACGCCGACTTTGATATCTCCTGTAGAAGCGGGAGCAGAAGCAGAGGAAGAGGCAGCTTCGCTGTTGGCTACCGGTGTATCTGCTTTTTTTCCTGAACAGCCGGTAGCAGATACCAGCAGAGCAGAAACTAACATCATGGATAAGATTCTTTTTTTCATGTTTTAATCTCCTTCCGCAACATGTATTATACAAGTTGCATAAAATTATTCAATGTAATAACTATTTTATAGACAAAAACACAATAACACAATGGTATAATTTGCGGTGTAAGGGGGTGGATGTTTCGATATCTTAAAACTATGAGATGAAAAAAAGCCCGGCAGAGATAGGCTTTTTTCAATAAGAGACAGTAATAAATGGATGCAGTTAATCTGTAAACAGACACCCATTTTCAACTGTGAGATGTTTTCCTTTCATGGTATGTGCTTCTGTCAGATGGTTTGTGATCAGTATAACAGCAATCCCGGATTTTAATGCTTCATCAAGGAGATTTATGGTCAGGGATCTTAGCTGAAAATCAATGGATGAAAATGGTTTAATACATACCATTACTTTAGGGCGAAGGTATATCCACCTGTAATAGATCAGCTTCAGTTTGCATTCATCACTGACTTTTTCCGCTTTCTCTGCCAGTTCCTTTTCTGTAAAAATTCCTTCGGTCAAATTTCTTACCAGTTTTCGATAGGATTTTTTTAAATGTATGCCAGCTTTTTTTTGCATGAACATAAAGATAAAGTTATCCATAATGGTCATATCCGTAAATATCATCTCATCCAGAGACCTTGCTTCAATAAAAACAATTTCGTTTAAGACAGAGCGAAAAATGGGATCGGATCTGTTGGAAAGGATGGCTTTTGGCGTTATGGAACGGCAGCCTTCTAACATGGAGATGGCATGACTGCATTCTGCGGAATTCGGATCCAGTATATTTAACAATTCTCCTCCCTTTATATATCGGGTTAAGGAGATGATGGGGTTAAGTTCTAAATCCCCGATATCGGGAGCCTCCGTTATAATTGGTTCATTTAATGACTGAATAAAGTGTTGGGGGGTCAACCGGCTTAATGATCTTCCTTTTTTAATAATGGTAACTTCATCCGCGTGTCTCCATAGTTCGGAATCACTTCCTGAAACATAGAGAAAGGTCATTCCCTTTCGTTTTAATTTGGCAGACAATTCAAAAAAATCTTTCATTTCATCCTCTGATAAAAACATCTCCAGATCTGTAATGACCGCCAACTTCCGTCCGGATACGTAAGCACGCAGAAGTTCAATTTGCTTTTGTCTGCCGGAATCCAGAGTATGAGCTTTGGGAGACATAGGGAGAGATAAATCCAGTTCTTTTAAAAGATCAGGAGCCTTCCGACAAAGGGAGGAGGCACGGTTCCACCAGAAAACCTTGCTGTTTGCCACAAATATATTTTCATCAACACTTAACTGGGAAAAGATGCCCCGATTTTTCCCAATAAAGGCAGTTTGTTTTCGAATCTGATCATGGGAGCGGTAGGAATTTAGTTTTTCCCCATTCCAGTAAATCCACCCGGAATCAGGTTTCAGAGTTCCATTCAAAAGCCTTAAAAAATTCTGCTTTTCTATTAAATTCGGTATTATGGCACAGCAAATCTGCCCCTGAAAGGCGCGGAGGCATAATCCCTTTAGTAAAGTCTGATCTCCTTCAGAACAGTAGATATTTTCGTATCGCAATATTTCCTGTTTCATTTTTTTAGCCTCTCTGCTTCATCAAGTATATAGGGAAGTGTGAGAGACACCTCAGTTCCGGCTCCGGGGGAACTAAACAGATGGATGCCGTATTCCTCTCCCATAAGCAGGCGTATTCTGGAATTCACATTATTCAGCGCAATTCCGCCTTTTTTGTCTTCTCTGACGGAACCATTGCCTCCCGCCATATGAAGGAGTGTATCATTTAGATGTTCAACTGTGGCTTCGTCTATGCCGATCCCGTCATCTGAGACGGAGATATAAAGGATGGTATCGCTGTGATCAATGTCAATGATCACCTTTCCTCCTTCAACTTTTGGCTCTAATCCATGCTTAATGGCATTTTCAACAATTGGCTGAAGAGTAAGTTTGGGTATTCTGGCTTTTAAAAGGTCTTCTTCTTCCGGAAGCAGGATATCCAGATATAGCTTTTCCTCAAATCGATATTTCTGGATTAAAAAATAGTTTTTTACATTGGAAAGTTCCTCTTCCAGTGTTGTCAGACTTTCCATATTAGAAGTGGTGTAACGGAAAAAAACCGCCAGTGCTTCCGCAATTTTGCCAATCTCCGGAACACCCGCCATAATGGCGTCAGAGCGGATAGATTCCAGTACATTATAAAGAAAATGAGGATTGATCTGATTTTGCAAAGCCAGGTAACGGGCCTGCTGTTTTGCATTTTCAATCATTTTATCTTTATCCAGACTGGTATGGATTCCTGATAATAATTCATCAAAGCTGGGAGATATGCCTTCCAGACTTTTAAAGAGTTCTGTAAAGATAATCCCGTTATTAAAAAGTTCTGCCTGTTTTTCCATGAAACGCAGTGGTTCCCATATTCTTGCTTTTCCCCAAAGGAGGATCGAAAACAATCCCAGGCTCATGAGTAGAACCAGGAGGA
>JAQSYE010000226.1 GCA_029256305.1 Lacrimispora sp.
TATGCCAGATTTCTCCAATTTTCTAAAATAGTCATGATTAAAACCATCCTTTTGTCTGTTCTTTCTTGTAATACTCCATCAAACAGTATATAACATATTCAAAAATTTTGCAATGCAGCATTTAATAAAAATACAAACTGCCTTCCACCCCGGTGTAAAAGGAATAGAAGGCAGTTTACACTTAATAGTTCTTATACATATCCAAGAAGTCCAGGCAGCCATAAGGACAATGCCGGAATATACGATACTAAAAGAAGCACGATGAAAATCGCCGCGAAATAAAGCAGCAACGTTTTTATTACATTTTCAATCTTTGTCTGTCCGACTTTCACTCCCACAAACAGGGTTGTTCCCACGGGAGGTGTTATGGTTCCAATACATAAGTTAAAAATCATCATGATGCCAAAATGTATGGTATTCATTCCCAGTGCCTGACAAACAGGTAGAAAGATAGGAGTAAAAATCAGGCAGGCCGGTGTCATATCCATAAACGTCCCTACCAAAAGCAGCAAAATATTTATAATGAACAAAATAACATAGCGATTGCTGCTGATTCCAAGCATTGCATCAGAGACTGCACTGGGTATTCCGGTAAATGCCATAACCCAGCTCATGATGCTGGAAACACCGATTAAAAAGATAATAATACCTGTCATCTCTGCACTTTCCATAAACAGCTTGGGTAGTTCTGAAAGCTTTAATGATTTATAAAAAAACAAAGATAAAACCAAACTGTAAACTACAGATACCACACTTCCCTCTGTTGCAGTAAAGACACCTGCGATAATTCCTCCAATTACTATTACAATCATAAGAAGGCAGGGGATTGCCTGAAGGCAAACACGAATTTTTTCCTGGGTTGTAAAACGTTTTGTACTTTGATATCCCTTTTTCTTAGCCAGGAAGTAAATAACCACCATGCAGGCAAGACCCCATAGTATACCAGGAATATAGCCGGCCATAAAGAGAGCTGCAACAGAAGTGCCTCCACTTACCAGGGAAAACGTAATCATGACGTTGCTGGGAGGTATTAAAAGTCCGGTTGGAGCAGTCGCAATATTTGCAGCTGCGGAGAAGACCCTGTCATAACCTTCCTCTTCCTCAATGGGACCGATAATGGCTCCCATCGCTGAGGCAGCCGCAGTACCTGAACCTGAGATAGAACCAAACAACATGTTTGCTACAGCGTTTGTATGGGCAAGGGAGCCAGGTATTCTCCCTGTAAACAGCTTTGCAAAATTGATGAGGCGGATTGCAATGCCTCCTTTATTCATAATATTGCCTGCAAGTATAAAAAACGGGATAGCCAGAAGACTGAATATGGAAATACCGGAGAAAATTCTCTGTGCTCCGGTTAACACCGCTGCTCCTGTGTTTAAAATAGGCAGAATGGCACATATGGATGAAACGGCAAGTGCAACCGCAACCGGCACTCCTAATAAGAGCAGGATTACCAGAACTACCAATATTATTAGTCCGCAAAATATAGAAATACTCATTTATGCTTCCTCCTCCTTTACTTGGTAATCCGTATGCAGCATATCCACCGCATTCACCAGACAAAACAACATGATCAGCACACCTGTAACCGGAACTGCTGCATACACATATCCCATTGGAATCTGCAAGGATGCCGTTGTTTGCATCATTGTAAGTTTTGTAATGGAACTACCGCCATACACCATTACCACGCCAGCAAATGTAAATGCCAGCATTTCAATTGAAGCATCTAAATATCTCTTTGAAGTTCCGGTGATTTTATCGGCCAGAAAACCGATTCTCATGTGGTCTCTTTTCCCAAATACATAGGCGGAGGCAAACAACGCCATCCATGTGAAGGAATACGTCAGTAGCTCTTCTGAAATCGTACTTGGTCTGTTAAAAAAATATCTGGTTATGATCTGATAGGCTCCGATTACCGTCATTGCTGTAAAAAGAACAATAATGACAGTCCCCAGTACCTTCATGATCCAGTCTTTTACCTGATGCATCACTGACATGTTATTGTCCTCCTTTCATTTTCTGGTTTTCTTCCTGAATATGCTGGTATAGATCTCTGATCTTGGGATTTTCACTGAGCATTTTTTCATGAAGCGGAAGCACCTTTTCTTTAAAGGCCTCCACATCAACATCTATGAACTCCACACCCATATCTGTTTTTGCTTTTTCCCTGGCTTCTCCAATGCTTTTATCCCATTCAGTTAATTCCGTCTCCGTGGAACGCCTGGCTGCCTCTTCAAATACCTCATATTCTTCAGGGCTTAACCCATTTAAAAATTTAAGATTACCCACCAGCATGTCTGGCACCATCTGATGCTTGTTGTAAGAATAATATTTTGCTACTTCACCGTGCTTGTTATTGGTCAGCGCAAGCTCGTTATTTTCTGCTCCGTCAATTACTCCCTGCTGAATAGCCGTATACACGTCACCAAATCCCATGGGCGCTGCTGCTGCTCCGAATGCATTTACCATCGCTACACTGGCAGGACTTTGCTGAACACGAATCTTTTTTCCTTTTAGATCGTCCGGAGTACGAATGGGTGTCTTAGCGTAAAAATTTCTGGTTCCCGCATTATACCAGGTGACAACCCGAAATCCTGCTTCGTCTGTGGAATCATAAATATTTTGCATGTAGTCCGTATCCTCCATGACAGAGCGATATACCTCCTCAGAATCAAATAAATACGGCATACTGAAAATTTCATAAACATCAGCAAATGTTTCTAAATTCGCAGTTCCTGCGACAACAAAATCAATGGCTCCTGTCTGCGTAAGCTCTATGGCTTTCTGCGCAGATCCAAGAATCTCATTGGGAAATATCTGCACCTCATACTTATCTCCCAGGCGTTCCTCCACATACTGTTTAAATGCAAGGAGGCCCAACTGCTCCGGATGTGTCTCTGACTGAGCATGAGAGATCCTGATGATCCTTTTACCCGAAGTTGCCATACCGCAGCCGCTAAGTCCTGCTGCCAAAGCAGCTACCAGAACGCCTGCTGCCAGTCTTTTTAAGAATTTCTTCATATGATTTCTTTCCTTCCCACCTATTTTAAGCTGTATTACGGCAAAAAAATAAGCCCCAGATTATATGATTGAGCAAATCAACAAAGGGGCGATGCCTGCCTTAATGCTCTCTCAATTATATAACCTGAAGCTTCTTTTTGTACCGTAGAGGATTGTCTTCCAAGGAGAATATTTTAACATCCTCCTTGGAGCTTTCGCCAATTTGCATAAATACAATTACTTATTTTTGTGCATTCTGTCCATCACGAAATTCAGAAGGAAGCAATCCCGTAATTCGGCGGAACACCTTGGCAAAATAGTTGGAATCGTAATATCCAACCTGTATGCTCACATCCTTTACACTGGTATTTTTATTCAATAGCAGCTTTTTTGCTTCACTGATTCTGACCTTTGTTAAATAGGTGGTGAAATTCTGGTCAAAACACTGCTTAAACAATTTGCAAAAATAAGCATCCGAGTAATGAAGCAGCTGGGCGGCATCCTGCATGGAAATTTCCTTCATATAGTTATTTTTTATAAATTCCAGTATTCGCGCTGCCACTTCGCTCTTGGCATCTCCATCAGTCGGTTCGTAAAGCAGGGCATCCGTGTCTGGATGTTCCGGATCGTTATCTTCTCCATCTCCCGCCAAGGTTTTCTTATCCTGAATATCTGCAAGGCGAATTGCTTCCTCCATGACGGCAAGAAGTTCCTCTTCTTCACATGGCTTTAAAAGATAATCCAGAGCCCGTATAACAATTGCCCGTTTTGCATAAGAAAACTCATCATAAGCAGTAAGAAAAATAATGACGCAGTCCTTGCTCAAACGCCGAATCTGCTCCGCGGCCTCCACACCGTTTAATTCCGGCATGGCAATATCCAGTATGGCGATCTGGCATTTTTCCCGTCTAAATACAGCCAGTGCATCTGCCCCATCCACCGCTTCACTGATTCTTATGCTGTCGCCAAAATGCCTGGTAAGTCTTCTCGCCAGTGCCATGCGTTCAATCTGCTCATCATCTGCCAGTAAGATCCGATACATGCTACTGCCTCCTTATGAATTCTTTCGGTATTCCGGTGTAAAGGAAAGTTGCACGGCAGTTCCTTTTAAAGGAGTGCTGAATATGAAAACTTCCCCATCCTGATACATCCCATGGACTCTTCTGTAAATATTACCCACACCGATTCCGGTCTTTTCTTCTTCCCCGTCGCTTATTGAGCGGCGGATTTCATCTAGGCGTTCTCCGTCAATTCCTTCCCCCGTATCAGCCACTGAAATCACCAGTTTTCCTTCCTTCAACCAGGTTCGGATAAGAATTTTCCCTCCCCTGCTCCGTTTGGAAAGCCCATGTATGACTGCATTTTCAACCAATGGCTGCAATGAAAAAGAGGGGATAAGAATATCCGATGTCTGAGGGCTTATATCAGTAATATACTGAAAGCGCTGCCCAAAGCGCATCTGCTGTAAGTACATATAATCCTGAACAACCTTTAATTCCCGTTCAAGCGGCATGACGGAGTCGGTGGATTTTAAATTATAGCGAAACAGACTGCTAAGTGCGGAGATCATCTTCTCTGTGACTAGCGCATCTTCAATTTGAGCCATACTGGAAATCATATTTAAAGTATTAAAAAGGAAATGGGGATTAATCTGATTTTTAAGCATTTGCAACCGGACCTCATCTAACTGCTTTTCCATCTCATGCTTCTCTGTCAATGCGCTGATATACCCCCCGGTTGAGGACTTCATGGTAGAAAACGCCCGTACCAGCCTGGCAATTTCATCATCCCCTTGTATCTTCACCTCCTGACCGGAGAAATCATTTTTCCCGATTCGAACCGAATCCTCTGCCAGTTCCACCACAGGGCGTATAATGCTGCGATTAATGGACCGGTTTAGAAGCTTAACAAACAACAGAGAGGCGCCTCCCCATATTAAGCTAGCCGCAGGGACGATCACCAGTAAATAGCGGTTTCTTTCATAGCTTTCATTGCCCTGGTTTACCGTCAGCTGTTCTAACTGTCCGGCATAGGCCGTAAGATAACCCTGCAGTCTGTAAATCGTATAGAGCCGCTCTGTATAATCCGGGTTTTGCCTGGTAATCTTTTCAAATTCTTCCCGGTACACAGAGTAATTTTCATACATATTCCGAATAGACCATACCTTTGCATATTGATACCGGCCTGTCTTTTTATAATCATAAGGCAGCTGGTCCACTGCCTTTTTTGTATCCTGGCAGGCCTTTTGGTATGCATGGCGACTGTCTTCTGTTTCATCTCTTAAATAAGAAGTAAATGCATTCTTTTCCTTCTCCATGGCAGACCAGTAGGCCAGACTTTGTGAGTTATTTCTTAGAACAGAGCTGAACCCCCTCATTCCAAACCCGGCCACCATAAAATTAGCAAGGATTGACAGTATAATCACAGCAGCTCCGCTGGCTGTCATATAATTTACTTTCTTCTGGAGGGACAAGGTACCCCAGAACCAGCGCAGACTGTTTGTTTTTTCTTCATTCATTCTATTTAACCTTTCATACATGCAATGCACGGTAATTGGCGTTTTAAGTCAGAGTATAACAGTTATCTTCCTTTTTTTCAAGCGTCTTACCTTTTTGCATAAAAAATACCCCACATGCGACGCCTTTGCCGCACATGGGGTATTAAAAAGGGGAGGATAAGTATTCACTTATCTTTGGTATAATTCTATTATCACCTATTCAATTGTTTTTATTCACATAGATCATTTTTATTTTAACGAAGTCCAGCAAGCTTTGCTTTCAGCCCTTCCAGATATATTACGTCCAGTCTGCGCTTTGCCCTGAGAGCTTTAATATCCTCTTTTTCTAACTGTTCATCCAGTCCCGAGATCCGTTCCTCACATTCTGTTATCTGTGCCTTAAGCAAGGATTTGCTGGGCTTCTTCATGATAATCGGCAAATCAAGTGTCCTGGTAAGGAAACGGGAAATGGCTTCCTCCGTCTTTGCCTCTTCCTCATACACCCGATTGTAAAAATCACAGACTGCAAGGTATAAATTCTCATAAACCTTTAAGTCCCCACCATCTTTTCCGGATACCAGAATGGTTCCATCTTTTAAGAAAAAGCTGATTCTTTCTTTGTCTTCTTTTTCTACGCTGTATCTGAAATCATCTATTTTATCCAGCTTTAATCGTTCCATAATCAGATCAAATACATACCACTTCAGTTCACTTGTCATCAAACCATTTAACGATTCCAGTCCAATCTCTTCCTCATGCTCCATACCGTATCTCCATTCCTTTCTTTTTGCAGTATTTTTCTCTGAGAAAAGGCTTTCTCTTTCGTATCGATTATACAGGAACAGGCCCCCGACCTCAACCATTATTTCCAAAAATCCGACCTCCACGCCCTTCGGGACAACGGGATGTCCTGAATTTAAATATTGGTGAGCCGTTCAAAAAGAGTGTTGACTTCAATTTGCCCATATCCCCACACATTGTTTGGATATGTATTGTTTGGATTTCGCCTTGCCCCTCTTATAAGAAGCCGGTTCACATCATT
>JAQSYE010000013.1 GCA_029256305.1 Lacrimispora sp.
TTCTTTTAATGCCCTGATACCAGGACGGTACACATGCATATCATCTTCATTGGTTCCATCCATAATAACAGGAATATTTCTTTCCCCTGCAAATTCTTTCAGACTTAGAAACAGCTTTTTCTTGCATAGATAACACCTGTCTACCGGATTAAAACGAATCTCTTCCTGCTCCAGCTCATCTACGGTAATTATTTTGTGAATTCCACCCAGTTCTTTTGCCACATTAGAAGCAATCTCAAGATCGCAGGATGGATGGAGCCTGCTGTCAAATGTTACAGCATACACCTTTTTCCCCGTCTTTTCCACCGCTTTTGCCGCCACTTTCAACAAGAGGCTGGAATCAACTCCACCTGAAAAAGCAAGGCAGATATCCTCTTTGGCATACTCTGCCATTGTCTTTTCAAGTTTTATTCTGAGACTTAACAAGTTTTCATCCATATGATCTTATTCCTCCCTTTGCAGATTCCGGTAAATAGTCTGGTAATCCAGTCCGCTCTTTCGGCATAGGGTTTTTACACTCTCATATTCCGGATAATAGAACTCCCTGTCTTTATATTTACACACTTTAATTTCCGCTTCTCCCCACTGTGTCATCACGGTTCTCTTTTCCCGAGGCAGAACCGTTCTGTTAACAGGGTACCTTCTTATTCCAATAGTTGTCGTTTGAATAAACAGGATCTCCTCCATGGATTCTATCTGGTTTTTTTTACAGATGACTGAAAGCATATAGGCCGGCCGGTTCTTTTTCATGAAAATTGGTGTATACCATACATCTGCCGCACCTGCATCAAGAAGAGACTCCATAGCAAGTCCCAGTGCTTCACCACTGCTGTCATCAATGTTGGATTCCAAAACCCACATCTCATCACCTGCCACTTCTTCCTCTTCAGTAAGAATCATGGCGCGAAGTACATTAGCCTGCTTAAATTCCTTTTTCCCCGCACCCATTCCAGTCTTAAGAATCTGACAGAATGATGGCATTTTGTCTTCTGTTTTTAAGGCCGCTGCAATCGCCGCACCGGTAGGGGTAACCATCTCTCCTTCATTATCCGTCAAACGCAGTTTTAAACCGTATGCCGATGCAATATTAGCCGTGGCCGGTACAGGAACAGGAATGACCCCATGCTGACAGCGTACACTTCCAAATCCTTCTGCCAAAGGAGAAACAATGATTTCATCTACTCCCAGATTATCCACGCAGACAGCTACACCGATAATATCAATAATCGAATCAATGGCTCCAACCTCATGGAAATGGACCTCTTCCAACGAAATCCCATGAGCCTTTGACTCTGCCTCCGCTACAATATCAAACATCCGTCTAGCCATAGCTTTTACCCGTTCATCGGCTGCCAGACAGTCTATAATTTTATAAATATCACCAATGTTCCTATGCTCATGACTGTGGTCATGCTCATGGCTGTGGTCATGCTCATGACTGAGATCATGCTCATGGCTATGATCATGATCGTGACTGTGATCATGCTCGTGGTGGCTATGATCCTGGTCCTGACTATGAACATGTTCATGATTATGGTTATCCTCATGGCTATGGTCATGTTCCGCCTCCAGATGAACGTCAAAATCATACGCATCCAGTCCACACTTTTTAGTTCTTCCAAAATGAAGGTGGTACCCTGTTAAGTTAAGGCTTTCCAGTGCCTTTACCAGTACCTCTTTATTAGCTCCCAGATCCAGAAGCGCTCCCACTGTCATATCTCCGCTGATTCCCGAATTACATTCCAAATATAGTATTTTTTTCATTTATTTCACCGCCAGTCGATTGATCTGTGTCGCAATGTACCCTGCCCCATACCCATTGTCAATATTTACTACAGAAATACCATTTGCGCAGGAATTAAGCATTGTTAAAAGTGCTGATAATCCATGAAAACTGGCCCCATAACCTACCGATGTAGGCACGGCTATTACAGGGCATTCCGCTATCCCTGCAATGACAGTCCCCAAAGCGCCTTCCATACCGGCTGCTGCTACGATGCAGTTGGCCTGTCCAATCCTCTCCCGATTGGATAAGAGCCGGTGTATCCCGGCCACACCCACATCATAGATCCGGTCTACATAAGACCCGAAGTATTCTGCCGTCTGGGCTGCTTCTTCCGCAACTGGTATATCCGCAGTTCCGCCGGTACAGACTGCAATGCAGCCGGTTCTTTCTTTTTTCTTCCGTTCTACCTTAAGAATTCTTGAAATAGGATCATAGGAAACTTCCGGAATCGCATCCTTCACTAACTCAAACTGTTCTTTCGTGGCTCTGGTTCCTAAAACCTCTCCATCTCTCTCAACAAACTTTCTATATATTTGCACCAGATATTCATCTGGTTTCCCCTGACAGAAAACTGTTTCTCCAAAGCCCGAGCGAAGAGCCCGGTGATGATCCAGTTTTGCATATCCCAAATCTTCATAAGGAAGATCCTTTAAAATCTTCTGTGCCTCATCTACCCCCATCTCACCGTTTTTTACCAGGTTAAGCATTTCTTTTATGTCCATCCTTCTCACCTTTCCTCTGCTGTACCTAAATGCGCTTAAAACAGCTTTTTTAACAGTATATCCCGAATATAGCCGCCGTATTTCTCCTTTGTGAGAACCACTTCATACCCTTGCCTGATTACATTGTTTTTGCTGTAAAGATTATCAGGATGAACGGTACACATTAAGTATCTATACCCCATCTTTTTAAGATCTGCTTCTCCCTGCTGCATCATGGCATACTGAAGCCCGTTGCCTCTGTAGGAAGGAAGGATTGCCACCGATTCCATATGCGCCACCTTTCCCAATTCCTCCTCAGCCAGTTCAATATCCCTGCCTAAATTTTCTTCTTTCATTCCAGGCAGAGAAACAATAAAACCACCTGCAACCACCCCGGAATCTTTTACCACCGCTTTATATCCCAGACCATTTTCCTCTTTCAGGATACGGGTTGTATATTCGCTGTTGTCAGCCACAAACCACTGCTTGTTATCAATGTCATCCCAAACCTTTTCAATGATATCAGCCATCATTTTGGCATCTTCGCCAGATGCCCGCTCAATAATAAATTCCATCGTTCTCCTTTCTGTCAGAGAAGGAACGCAGAAGGAGCTCCCGCCACAGTTCTTACAATCTGTGCTTTCCCTCTTGGAGCATCAACATCATTACTTCCTTTTATGTAACTGTAAAATCCAGCACAAAGCAATACCAGAATTAAACAAAGCGCGATCAGCATGACCCTATTATATAAATTTTTGTTGTCCATACTGCCCCCTCCTTTTTTCTTGCACAACAAGTCTATGCAGACTGTCTTCTTTGCATCACACAGGATGCGGGAATCATCAATTTTTCGTAAACCGGCACTGGGGATAGTTGGAGCAGCCATAAAACACACCAAACTTACCGTTTCTTTTCTTTAACAAAGCTCCGCACTGGGGGCATCGGAACTCTTCCTCCGTCCCGGAAAGCTTCCCCATCTGTTCATAGCACTGCTGATTCATCATGCAGTCATGAAGCGCCCTATGCGCACCCTCTGTCGATATATTAAAATGTGCGGAAATATCCGTAAGCCGGTGGCGATACAACTGCGGAAGGCGTTCCCTTGCCATAAATAAAGTATCAATATAATCATTGGGCAAAGAAATCCCAAGCAGTTCTCCAGCCACCCGATATAAAAAAAGAAGATCAAACGACTGAATATTATGCCCGATCAAAACCTCCCCTTCTATAAACGAAAGAAAATCAGGCAGAATATCAGAAAGCCCCGGCGCCTCCTTTACCATCTCATCCGTAATTCCGTTAATCCTTGATGCACCTGCCGGTATATGAGTTCCCGGATTAATTAACTGGTTAAACTGATCCGTTATGACATGATTTCTTACTTTAACTGCAGATATCTCTATAATGGAGTCTTCCTGTGTATCCACTCCCGTTGTTTCTAAATCAAACATAACGTAATTTTCTATGTATTGGTCCAAACGTCTGCCTGTCAACTCTCTTTCAGCCATAGTTTCCTCCATTTCTGTATGCAACAGGACTTTAATCCTTTTACCATTTGTATCATCTCTATTATAACGTCTCAAGTTGTGTACATCAAGTTAAAACGAGGAAATCGTTTTCTATAAAAAAACAGCACCCCTAAGGATAACCATACTTAAGGAATGCTGATCTATTTTCTATTCGATTGTAAAATATTATCAGCCCTTTACTGCACCTGCCATCATTCCTTCTATAAAATACTTTTGAAATGCGACAAAAAGCAGGAAAATAGGGATGACAGAAAAAACGGAACCCACTATTAACAGACTGTAATTATCTCCGTAAGGATTAATCAGTGTATTCAGCCCCAAAGTAAGGGTGTATTTTTCCGAAGACCGGATTACCAGCAACGGCCATAAATAATTATTCCATGCATTCATTCCATTTAATATTGCCATGGCGGAAAACGCCGGTTTCATAAGCGGAACAATTAATCGGTAAAATATGCCGTACTCCGTTGCTCCGTCAATTCTCCCGGCTTCCATTAAGGACCTTGGAATGCTGAGCAGATACTGGCGGAAGAAAAAGATGGTTGATGCATGAGCCAGGAATGGCAGAACAATGGCTGTATAACTGTCCATCATCTTCCATGAGGAGATCTGTTTATAAAGGGGCAGCATAACCACTTCCAGAGGAATGGATAAAATAAGGAGCACCAGGATAAACAGAAACTTTTTACCTTTAAAATCGTAGGCAGCAAAACCATATCCTACAAAAGAGCTGATAATCAGAGTCCCCAGTACTGTGATCACAGTCAAACTGATGCTGTTGAAAAACCATTTCCAGTATTCATGCTGCCCGGAAAACAACAGAATATAATTATCCAGATTCATTCTGGCACAGTTTAAATCCAGATTCAGCCCATATTGGAGAAGATCCCCGCCTGGTTTAAAGCTGGCAATAAAAAGAACCCATATGGGTAGAAAAATCCCCACTGCAAGAAGGGTAAAGATGAAATAAAAGCTACCGGTTACGACACGATTTTTTATGCTTCTGTTCATATCAGTCCCTCCCCTCTTCAAAAGTTCCTGTTACCTTTAGTTGAATCAAATTAACTGCCATAACAACGAGAAGGAGAATGAGGCCCACTGCACACGCATAGCCCAGCGCCCGTTTTTCTACTCCCTGCCTGTATAGATATCCTACGATAGTCAGACCAATGTTATTGGGAGAATTATTCCCCTTAAACAGCATATTGCTCTCTAAGAACATGGAAAGTCCGGCGTAAACGCTGATGGTCAGCACATAGACTGTAGTCGGCTTTACAAGAGGCACTGAGATTTTAACAAACTGCTGCCAGCCCGATGCACCGTCAATGGATGCCGCTTCATATAGATCGGTAGGTATACTCTGTAAACCTGCCAGAAAATATAAGATATTCACACCGGTCCATCTCCAGCAGGCCAAAAGAAGAAGGGCGAAGAAGCTGGTGCCTGCCCCCTTTAACCATTTGACCGGACTCACTCCGAACACTGCAAGTACCTGATTGAAAAGAGAGGTTGCGGACTCTCCAAACATCAACCGGAAGATAGTACCTGCAACAACAACCGAGGTAAGAGCCGGTATAAAATACACTGACTTAAAAAACTCCGTCTTTTTTATCCACCTGCTGTTTAACATGGTTGCAAACAACAGGGGAAATGGAATTAGTAAAACCAGTGTTCCGGTCATGTATTTAAAGCTGTTCCATAATGCTCTTCTGAATACTTTGTCGGTTAAAAGTCTGGAGTAATTATCAAAGCCCACCCATTTGTTTTTCAACACATCCTGAAAGCTTAAAAGGACTCCGTTGCAGATAGGAACTAACCAGAACAACAGCACTGTAATTACAAAAGGGCAGATGAACACATAAGGAGCAATCTTTTTTGAATAGAAGAATTTCTTCATTTTGTCCTCCTTGCAGTAATGATTTTTACACAGCAGCCGCAGGGGTATTACTCCCTGCGGCGTTCCTGATCTTTATTTTTTAAATTCATTTTTTAAAGTTTCCTGGGAAGAATCAAGGACTTCTTTTACATCCTTACCATCCTCAAAAATACTGTTCAAGGTTACATTGCATAATTCATTGTTGATGGAAGGATATTTCTCATCGGTATAAGCCCTTAAAAGTCCGATGCTGTCCTTTGTTTTTAAGAGTGTATCAAAGGGATAATTGGTAAAATACTGAATGAACTGGTTATCCGGATTCTGAGTCAGGGATTTATCCGTCCATACAGCCGTATTAACAGGATCAAATCCAAGCACATTCCATACTTCGCGGTTGGAATCCTCGGAAAGCTTAATGTAAGCCATGACTTCTGCCGCCAGCTCGGCATTCTTGCCCGATTTTACAATTGCGGTTCCCGTACCGCCCCCGCCTATGGTTGCTACCTCTTTATCATTTTCATTCCATACAGGCACCGTTGAGATGGCAACCTGCTTCTTTAAATCTTTCATGTAGCTTACAAATCTGGACGTCTGCCAGAATGGCATGATCTGCACTGCATATTCTCCCGTATTGTAAGAAGGATAAGCCTCTTCATTATCCGGCTGTCCTCCCGGTACGGTTGCGAAAGCTCCTGTTTCCTGCATTCCTTTTATGTATTCCAAAACTTCCGTCAGTTCCTTGCTGTTTAAGTTTAAATTACCATCCTTATCTACGTAATCTCCGCCTTTTTGAGCCAACATCAGGTTGATCATCCAGGAAGCCGATGTTTCCACACAGGAGAAATACTTTCCAGTCGCATCGTGATATTTCACTCCCGCTTCCTTAAACTGATCCCATGTCTTAATATCCTGATAATTGATTCCTGCATCTTTTAATAGCTTCTCATTGTAAAATGCTACCGTAGTTCCAACGTGGGTGGGGAGACCATATTCCTTTCCATCCTTGGAATAAATTCCCAGACGAGACTGCACAATATTATTCCGGTAAGGATCGATTACATCATTTAGCTCCATTAATCCGATATTGCCAGCCATAAAGGCAGGAAACTTTCCAAGTTCAATATCCACAACATCAGGAGCCCCTTCCCCTGACTCCAATGCGAGAGACAGCTTATTATGCATATCATCGTACGGCATATTACTTAAGACCAGTTTAACCTTTTTATCAGGGTGCCCTTCATTCCACTTTTCTGCCATATTGACGTAAAAGTCCTGATGCAGCTCAATAAATGTCCATACATTTATCGTAGTTACATCATTACCAGTCACCTCCATAGACTTTTTTCCAGCAGAGGCACCTTTGCTTCCTGCATCTCCTGAACTGCTTTTGGTACTGCTGCAGCCTGCAGCCAGGATCACCGCCATGGCTGCACATGCAAGAGCCCCCATTACTCTTCTCTTCATGAATAAATCCTCCTTTTTTAATTCCTTCTTATCAACACAGATCCTGCCATCTGCATGATTCTAAAAAATTCCCCTGGAAGGTGCTGCCGGTTTGTTAAACGTTTTATATGTTTTTTTATTAATCCGGCTTTTTTGTCTTTATTCCGGTATCTGACGCTTGTTTTTTATTGAAATCCATGTATATGATTGCATACTATCACATGAAAAGAGTAATGTAAAGTATTTTTGCATAATTTATTGTTGTTTTTAAATCGTTTAACTATGTAATATTATATAAATTTCTTGTATATTTCTGTCGAACTCTTTTATTAACGCAAAAAAAGAACGTCCATCTGCTTTAGCCACAGATAAACGTTCTTATAAACACTTAAATTTTATGTTATATCTTTCACTGACTTCCGTATCAGAAGCATACAGTCTACCGCGCAGACATTCTCCCCGGCATTTTCCAGCTCCCCTCCATTTAACAGCTCTATCATCCATTCGCTTGCCTTATATCCGATATCATGGAGCGGCAGGCTGACCGTAGTCAGAGGGGGGTGATAGTATCCTGACAGTTCTCTGTCATCATATCCTGCCACCGATATCTCCTCACCTATGGTCTGTTTTAATTCCTCTACTCTGTCGTAAACCCCGCCTGCCATCAGATCGTTCATTGCAAATATGGCAGAAACTCCTTTCTCAAGAAGCTCACCAGCGCAGCGGTATCCGGACTCTCTTGTCCAGTCCCCCTCTGCCACAAGACCAGGATCGTAAAGAATCTTATTCTGGTAAAGGACCTGCTGGTAGCCAATCAGCCTGGCCTGAGCATGGAGGCTGTCCGTCTTTCCGGTTATGACACCCACCTTTTTGTGCCCCTGATCCAGAAGATACTTAACAATTCCAGCCGCTCCGCCCACATCATCTACCACAACAGAAGGAATCTTCCTGCTTTTGGAATACCCGTAGGCCATCACTGCCGGAATTGGAAGATTATCAGGTATGCAGCGGATTACCCGCTCATGAGCGGCCACGTAGATAATTCCTTCCACCTGCTTTTCCATCAGCTTTTTAATTTCCTGCCTGACCAGTTCATAATAATCGTCCTTATTATAATAAGTGTCATTATATTTTTTAAACAACCTTAAATTAGTCAGTAAAATCTGGTATTCCTGCTTCTGGCAGTAGTCCGTGATTCCGTCAATAATATCCGGTATACTGAATATCGTCATATCTTCTGCAATCACACCGATACTTCTGGTTTTTTGCATCTTTAAATTTTTAGCCACAATATTGGGTGTATAGTTTAACTGCTCTGCCATTTCCAAAACCAGCTTCCTGGTCTTTGCACTGGCACCAGGCTTATTATTTAAAATATTGGAAACTGTAGCCACCGATACACCGCAGCATTTTGCCAGTACTTTGATTGTTGCCATTATTTCCTCCAGAGATCTTTTGTACTTATTAACTCAGATTTTTAATTAATTGTCAATATGTAAATATTAAACGTTTCACAAATCCATCTTTTCCATATTATGGTTTCATTAATTTATATTTCTTGACATTTATTTGTGTTTTTGTTACCATGATTTTGTATAACTTAAGAGAGAGGGTTTATTGACCTATGAAAAAAATAATGCAATCAATAAACAGCGGAATTTTAATACTTTTTGTAACAGGAATGATTCTGATCCTGTTCTCTTTCTCTGGTTTTTTTACATCATTTCTTACTCCTGTCACCTTTGAGGATCTTCTTGAAGGAAAAGGAATCAAAGCCGGGAGTCATATTGAGGGTAACGTCGTCTATGCACTAGACTATTTTGCAACAGATACCACATACAAGAAGGGCAGTGATGGAATCGTTATTCCAAAGAAGAATTGGGGAAACTATTATATCATACCTTTCCATGGCGGCTACCTGGGACTAAAAACGGACAGATCTCAGAATATATCTTTTGACAAGCTGACAGAAGAAACTTATGCATTCCTCAAAGGCGGTCAGAAGCCTCAGATGAAGATTTTTATAGACGGGGAAATCAAACCCATGAAAAAGGAACTTATACCATATTTTTATAAATATTTGACAGATGCAGGATACACGGAGGAAGATATCAAAGGAATGGGAACTCCCTTTTTAATTCGTTCCAGAGCTTTTACCATTAACCGGATTGTTTTTACAGTCGGCGCTCTGCTTCTTTTTCTTTCAGCTGTAATTTTTCGTCGAATCTACAGGCGTTTTTGTATTTTGGAAGAATTTTCTAAAGATATGCCGATTGCATGAAGATAAAAAAAGAAACAGACAGCGAAATCGGCTGAATTTTCGCTGTCTGCATAGAAAATAACAAAGATTGAAATGGTTTTAGATAAGAACTGCCGAAGTTGGATTGAAACAAAGCTTGTTGCACTTCTGTTACAATAACAATAGCATCTCACCCCTTTTCTGACAATGAGGTATGCACATTTGGCCATTATTATTGCTTTTTATCACCTTTTTGTACCAGTATGCAATTTATTTTCAAAAATTCTCTGTAACATCTCTCAAATTCTTTTTTTCTGCTATAACTGATATATAAAACTTCTCCATTGCTCATCTCAACTGTATCGCCTTTTAACGAGTTTATATGCTGCATATTTACAATGTTATGGCGACTGATCCGCACAAAACAGCCCTTTGGAAGTTTCACTTCCTCTTCATTTAATCTCGCACTTATGCGAAAACTTCCTTCTTTCATCATAATGCTTGTCTTTCTATAATAGGATTCCAGATAAAAAATATCCCTGATATTTAAAACATAGGTTTTTCCATTAAAAAAAGCAGTATATTTCATATGCTTTAAATTAACAATTTTATCATGAACTTGTTTCAGACAATGATTCTCCTTTTTGGAATATAATACAATCAGGTCGTATCCCATTCGTTCAAATGCCAGCTGAAGTCTACTTTCCATGGAGAAATAATCCACTTTCAATCCATTATTTTCACGAATCCACTTTTCTGTTTTTTTTGTTTCCAACTGCTGCTTTTCATTGATAAAACAGGCAATTTTCATTATTATCCCCCCTATAAATCTATTATGGACAAATTGCCCTCAATGATATAACGTTACGTCAATATCTTTATAACGCAGGCAATAGACTTGGGAAACCATGAATATTTATATCAGATTTTCTCACACTAGAATAAAGAGATCACTCATTGAAGCATTGAAAGGAGATTTATTATGAAATCAGATAAAAAAGAAAGCTCCGGCACTCATTCAGATCGGATGATAGCAAAAAACAATTATGATGTTGACATTCAGACCTGTTCCTCTACGGATTTAACGGGGCTGATTCCTGCGGAACCAGCCTCAGAAGATGAGCGGGAATCATATGAAGATCTCTACCACTATCTTCCCAGGGCAAATGTGAACGATAAGAAGTAGGATCCTTACACTCTTCTGCTTATCTAAAAACAAACAAAAAACCGGAGGCTTTGAGTGAAATCATCCACTGCTCCGGTTTTCTGCCTGTCATTCCTATTTGCCTGTTTCAATAATTGCATCTACAATATCCATATAATCACTGCAGTATTTTTCATACATAGGCTTTACTGCATCCTGAAATTTCTGTTTCTCACCCGGAGACAATTCTATGATCTGGCAGCCTGCCAGGCGGACCTTCTTTTCTGATTCCTTTTCCCGCTCAGACCATAACTTTCGTTCATACTCCGCTGACTCTAACGCACACTCTTTAATGATGTTCTGATCTTCTTCCGATAGCTTATCCCAGGTCGGCTGTGAGCAAAGCTGGAGTTCCGGCACGCGGTTATGTTCGTCAAGCGTGTAATACTTCGCCACTTCATAATGGCTGGTTGATTCATAGGATGGCCAGTTATTCTCCGCACCGTCAATAACACCGGTCTGCAGGGCAGAATAGACTTCTGCATAAGACATGGGGGCGGGACTTGCTCCCAGAGCCTCCGCCATCCCAATCATCATCTCCGATTCCTGAACACGAATCTTAAGCCCTTTCATATCTTCCAGCTTTCTGATGGGACGGACTGAATTGTAAAAATTTCTGGCACCAGCATCATACCAAGACAAAGGGACCAGATTCGAGCCCTCAAACGAATTCATAAAGTCTTTGCCAATGGCTCCGTCTAATACCTGCCACATGTGGTCCGCATCCCGGTAAAGATAAGGAAGCTGCAGTACATTCAGTTTTGGAACAAACTCTGCAAGGGGCGACAAAGAAATTCTCATAAAGTCAATGCCTCCAAATTGCAGCTGCTCACATACCGACTTCTCATCTCCCAATATTCCGCCTGCCTGAATATTGATCAGGATCCTTCCATTGGTCTTCTGACTGATCAATTCCGCAAACTTATATGCCCCCTGTGTTGTGGGATAATCTTCTGCCTGATTTTCTGCATAGGTAAATACGTATTCCGGGGTTTCCCACGTTCCTTTTCCCGGTCCCTCCACGGCCGTTGTACCTTGATTCATAGCCGAATCTCCGTTCACGATAGTCTGTCCTGGCCCTTTGCAGCCAGAAAGAACTACTGCCATGACAACACCAATCAACACACCTGGTAGTTCCCTTCTCATAAAACCCCGTCCTCCTTAACGCTGTCGAAATAGCTTTCTGTCTCTTTTTAACGTCTTCTTAACATATTCTATTATATTCAGCAGTTTTTCGCAAGGAAACGGTTAAAATTTTATATATTCAACAATTTTCGCCCCTATTTTCTGTTGAATATGCTCATACGATATTCCGTAGGACTGATGCCTGTGACCCTTTTAAATACCTTTGCAAAATAATTGGAATCATTATATCCTACAGTCTCTCCGATATCCTTTACATTGACCATAGGTTCTTTCAAAAGCTTTTTTGCAGCTTCCACTCTGCATTCTGTCAAGTAAGTTGTGAAGTTTTTATCAAAACATTGCTTAAACAGCTTACAAAAATATGCCTCCGAATAATTCATCACTCTTGCTACATCCTGCATGGACAAGTCCCTGACATAGTTCTCCTCCATGTATTGCCGTATCGCCTCCGCTACCTTATGAAGCCTTACCTGCCCGTCCCCTGCGTTCAGTTCGACAGACGGCTTAAAAAGAACAGGTTCTGGTACAACTTGTACTTCCTCCCCTTTCTCTTCCAGCTGAGCCTTATCAGCCAGTCGCATGGCTTCGTCCAGTACACCAATCAGTTCCTCTTCCTTACAGGGTTTTAATAAATAGTCAAGAACTCGGAGTCCAATGGCCTTCTTTGCATAAGAAAAATCATCAAAAGCAGTGAGAAAAATAATGCTGCACTGGCTTTTGCGCCGACGCATCTCCCTAGCCGCCTCAATGCCGTTGATTCCGGGCATTTCAATATCAAGTACAGCAATCTGGATGTCTTGCTCATCAAACAATTCCAGTGCCTCTCTTCCATTTTCAGCCTGCCAGATTTTGCACTGGTCTCCCAGCTCCTTTGTCAGGGTTTTATAAAGCACCTTTCTTTCTATTAATTCATCATCTGCAATCAGCACCCGATACATATAAGCTCCCTCTGTCACAGCCTGTCCGGAATGGTAAGCAGAACTGCTGTCCCATGCCCCTGTTTGCTGTATATCTGAAAATCACCACCATCGTACATACGATGAATTCTCTGGTAAATGTTACCCGCTCCGATACCTACCCGGGCGGTAGAATGAGCTGCCAGGGCCTCTCTTAGTTCTGTTAAACTCTCTTCGCTCATTCCTACACCGGTATCTGCAACCGATATTATAATTTTCTTGTTCTTTTCCCATATCCGGATCCGGATATTTCCTCCCTCTTCCTTCTTTGAAAGTCCGTGTACCACCGCATTCTCAACAAGAGGCTGAAGCGTGAAGGTGGGGATCATAATACGGCTGCTGTCCGCCAGACACTGGATATCATAATGAATCCTGCTGCCAAACCTCATCTGCTGTAGATACATATAGTCACTCACTACCTGAAGTTCTTTTTTTAAGAGCACCTCCGATTCCGGTGTCTTTAAGTTGTACCGGAATAGATTACCCAGACACTCAATCATGCGCTCGGTTGTTCCTGCATCCTCCAGCTTTGCCATGCAGGAAATCATGTTTAAGGTATTAAAAAGAAAATGAGGGTTAATCTGGTTCTTTAACAGTTCCAGCTTGGTTGCATCAAGCCTTTTTTCCATCTCCATCTTCTCAATCTCTTCCTTGTGAAGGAGATCTGCCATTTCATTTTTCTCTTTTAATGTGGTAATATACTGACTGGTAGAGTGTTTCATCTTATTAAAGGCATGGACCAGCTCTCCGATCTCATCCTGATTGTCAACAACCACATCCTCATTACTGAAATCATTCCCTGCAATTTTTCTGGATATAAACGCCAGACGCACCACCGGATCCACCATGTCACGGTGCATCATGCGACTTACATAAAAGGTTCCACTAATGCTAAACACTGCAAGAACCAGGATTATGAACGGAAATCGGTACAGAATGGGCACTTTGGTGTGATAAGAATCTGAGCCTTCTCTTAGTGTACTCTGAACCAGACGTTTTCCGTAATCGGAAAGATAATCCTGCATGCGATAGATTCGGTACAATTCATTAATATACTGGGTGATGGAGAAACCGTTTTCATCCTTACCTAAAAGGAACAAATCCCTCCACTTGCTGTAATTCTCATAACCATTATGAATGGACCAAGTTATGGAATATCGTTCTGATCCCACTCTTTCATAATCATAAGGCAGTTCAGAAACACTGCGCGCTGTCTGGGCACAAGCTGAATCAAATAATGTCCTGCTCTCTTGTGACCTGTCTCTTACATAATTTTTAAACGCAATTGTTTCCGCTTCCATAGCCGCCTGATAATCGTGACACTTGGAATTATCCTCTAAAATCTGATTGAATCCATTTAACGCAAAATCAAGTATTACTATATTAAATATAATGGAAAGTGCCACGATCAGAATAACCATGGCTGCGATTGTTTTAATCTTCTGCTTTAACGTAAAAGAAAGCCACTTCTCATGCAGCTTTTTCGTCCCCCATCGTCCCAATTTCACCGCACTCTCCTCTCTCTTATCATACCTCTAAAATTAATTCGCTTTTATTATTATAGCAGATATGGCATATTTATGCACCTGCAGTTTTTGTTAACATTAATACCCAAAACGAAACCGCAAAGATACGCATTAAAAGCTATACGTACCCTTGCGGTTATTATGGTATGAAATCTCTGTTATTCTTTAGTGAAGACGGAACTTACTCATTAACTCCCGTAAATTCTCTGCCTGACCAGAAAGTTCCTCACTGGCTGCCGCACTTTGCTCTGCTGTGGCGGAGTTGCTCTGTACAACGGAAGAAATCTGTTCAATTCCAACCGTTACCTGAGTCACCTTATCACTCTGCTCCTGCAGCTCATTGGCAGACTTTTCAATGGCTGTAACCATATTTCTTGTCTCCATAAGAATACCGTTTAAGGTTTGTCCAGTTGAAGAAGCTACTCCAGTACCCTTTTCAACTGCCGTAATGGTATCTGCAACCAGACTTGAAGTATCCTTTGCAGCCTTTGCACTTTTACCTGCCAGGTTACGTACCTCATCCGCTACTACGGCAAACCCTTTTCCTGCTTCTCCTGCTCTTGCTGCTTCTACCGCCGCGTTCAGGGCAAGAATATTGGTCTGGAAAGCAATATCTTCAATCAGTTTATTGACTTTTTCGATCTCCTTGGATTTCTTGGTGATCTGATCCATGGACTGCATCATCACCTGCATCTGGGCATTGCCGTCTTCCATAGCCTTGCCGACCTTGCCAGCCTGGTTATTAATACCGTCCACTGTCTTAGCTGTACTTAAAAGGCTGTTTGATATCTCATTAACGGAAGAAGATAACTCCTCTACGGAAGCAGCCTGTTCCACAGCACCCTGGCTTAAATTCTGTGCTCCCTGGGATACCTGGGCACTGCCCTTTGCAACCTCATCTGCAGACATATTAATGGTTTCCATCGTTTTAGCCAGCATATCTTCTGCCTTTATTACAGCTCCCTGAATCACAACATAATCACCATTGAAGTTCATATCTTCAGAACGGCTGAAATCACCGGATGCAATCTTGTCCATAGACGCTGCAATGGTATTGTTATAACCTCTGACGCTGGATACATAATTGCCAATTTCCTCTGCAAGCTGTCCAATCTCATCTTTTCTTTTTACAACTGGTACATCGCTGGTTAAATCGCCATTTGATAAAAGCTTCATTCTGTCTGCAATTGCTGATATTGGACCTGCAATAGAGCCTGCAAACCAGAATGCAAGGAAACAGCCTACGATGATAGATATCACCATAAGAATTACCATTGCTGCTGCTACCGTATAAATTGAGGTAGTTGTCTCATTAATCGGCGCAACGACTCCCAGTGACCAGCCATCACTGCCGCTTATAGGGGCATAGTAGCAGAATCTGTTTACGCCCATATACTCGTATTCACCAATTGCGGTACCGCCGGATGTAATCTTCTGAAACATCTTACCAATGGATGCATAAGAAGAATCGCTCTTTGCTTTCTCAATCATGTTGCTGCGTTCCTGAACAAGATCCGCATTGTTGCCGCCGATTAAAGTTCCGGTATTATCTAAAAGAAATGCATTACCTGTTTTACCAATTTTGAAGTCTTTAATCAGATTGCTTAAAACACTTCCGTCATAAGTACCTACCAGAATTCCAAAATCATAAGGGGTGGCCACCCGGATTACCAGCACATTGTTGCTGTCATATTCCGTGGTTGAAATAGTGGTCTGACCGTTTAATGCTTTTGTTATGTAATCCGATCCTGCAAAGCTGTCTCCAATGTGCTCCCCACTGGCACTACGGGTAACTACACCTTCCTTGCTGACTACCTCCAGATCTTTATAGCCGTAAAGTGTACACTGGTTACTTAAATACTCTGTTACCACTCTGGAATTGATTGACTTTAAACTTCCTCCCTGAGCGCTGGCTTCAATGCTGACCTTCATCTGGTCTAAATTCTGCACTATCAGATTGTTTACCAGCTTTCCAGTTGATTCCAGATCACTCTTTACAACATCTGTAATACCACCAAAACTTACCGTAATACTGACAATCATATTGGTCACGGAAAGCCCGAGAATAATTGCAATTATAAACATCAGCATCTTCATTTTAAGTGATTTCACAGATAATTTTGCCTTAATTGATGCTCCCTCATTCTTTTTCTTTTCACGTCCAATTCTTTTTGTCTTCTGGGTCTTCCGATTCCACTTCTTATCCCCCGGTGTTTTCATAGTCTTATGCTCCTTGTCTCTTCTTTGGTAAATGCGAACCATGACATTTCATAAATGGTTTTATCCATTATACGATATTTTGTAACTATTTGTCAACGTATCCATAAATTAACAACAACTTTTTATTTATCTTTTAATAGACAAGAGTCTATTATTTCAACAAAAAAAAATATCTCACTCCATTTTTCACAAAGAAAAGGATTAAGATATCATTTTTTACACTCCATGCTCCGAAGCTACCTAAAAAGAGTCTGAATCAATGTCATATAAAGTATCGTACCTCCGCCGATACTCAACAGGGCATTCCCCTTCCAAATATGCAGTACAGCTATGACTGCGATGGAAAGAGCCTCAGGAAGGCCATAAGGGCGGGCTGTAAAAGAGACTCCTCTTAAACAGTAGACCACTAACAGACCAATGGTGGCATAGGGCAGAGTATTGCCAAGATAAGTGATATATTTTGGCGTTTTCTTCCCTGCTGGGAAAAAAAGGAAAGGCAGAAACCGGGTGAGCACCGTAGCCAGAATCATAGCCAGCGTAATCAGTGCATAACTGTTAAAATTATGTTTCACATCTGCTCCTCCTTATCTTTTTTCTTCCAATAACCGATGGTAATGACAGAAATGATCATTACCATGGCGGGTACAATAAAAACATCCTTACCAAAAAGCAAAACACATAAAACAGAAGAAAAAACTCCGATACATGCTGCACGATGATCGTTACGGGATTTCCATTGGTCGATAAAAATTACCGTGAACAGGGCTGTCAGTGCAAAATCCATGCCGGCAGTATCAAACCGGATCATGGTTCCGGCCATCGCTCCTACAAGAGTCCCGGCGATCCAGTACAAATGGTCCAGTGCAGCGATTAAAAAATAAACCAGGTGCCTGGGAAGATGATCTGGGACCTGTTCACTGCAAAGAACAGAAAATGTCTCATCTGTCAGAGAAAATATCAGATAAGGTCTGAACTTGCCAGCATCTTTTAACTGATCCACCATGGACAGTCCGTAAAACAAATGTCTTGCATTTAGCATCACAGACATGAATAACGCGTACCACGGATTCACTACTGCGGCAAAAAATGTAATTCCAAGATACTGCAGACTCCCCGCATATACAAATATACTCCATACTAGTGCCCAGAAAATACCGAAGCCATTTACTCTCATTAATATTCCAAAGGCTGCGCCTAATACCAGATACCCGGCCATAACGGGTATTGTTTTGGGGAAGGCATATTTCAATGCCTTTATTCTTTCATGTTTATTATTCATTGTATATTTCCTGTCATTTATGATTGCCTTTTTCCGGCATATTTTTTATTATATTAAAGTATCGTAATTTATTTGTCAACAACAGGAGTGTATCTTATGAACTTTAACTCTATGTATGATTCATGCAGTCTGTGTCCCAGAAACTGCAACGTTAACCGCCGCCAGACCACGGGATACTGCGGATGCACGGATACTGTCATGGCAGCCCGTGCTGCTCTTCATCACTGGGAGGAACCCTGTATCAGCGGAAGCCGGGGAAGTGGAACCGTCTTCTTTTCGGGATGCACCCTGCGCTGCTGCTTTTGTCAGAATCACTCCATCAGCCAGGAACATTTCGGCAGAGAACTGACAGTAAAACAGCTGTCCCAAATATTTTTAAGACTTCAGGATGAAGGGGCCCACAACATCAATCTGGTAACTGCCACCCAGTACCTTCCATCTGTGATAAAAGCACTGGATCTTGCCAAACCAAAACTCTCCATACCTGTTGTCTACAACTGCGGCGGATATGAAACACAAGAAGTTATCAAAGCACTGGAAGGATATGTGGATATATGGCTTCCTGATTTAAAATATCAAAGCACCATTCTCTCTGCACGGTATAGCAATGCAGCCGATTATTTTGAGAAAGCTTCAAAAGCCATTAAGCAGATGATAAACCAGACTGGAGCTCCCCGGTTTGACTCTTCCGGTGAACTGATGGAAAAGGGTGTGATCATACGCCACATGGTTCTACCGGGAGCAAAAGATGATTCCATGGCCCTGCTTACCTGGATAAAGGAAGAATTGGAGAGAGGAATGTATTACATCAGCCTTTTAAGCCAGTATACTCCGTTCTACAAAAGTGACCTATATCCGGAAATTAACCGCAGAATCACCTCATATGAATACAATAAGGTCCTTAAGAAAGCCATTGAGTTGGATCTTGTACATGGATTTATGCAGGAAAAAAGCAGTGCAAAGGAAGAATATACACCGCCGTTTGATTTAGAAGGGATTATAACCGATTAAAACAGATAGAAAGGGATATCGACTGTTTCATTACCATCGATATCCCTTTCTATCCTATCTCGTCCATTGGAATTAATACCTCTTTTCCATCTCATGTTTCCTTACAAATTATGTATGTATCAAACATGATCTATATAAATTTTTTACGCTCTCCGTTGCTATAACCAGTTTCATATCGGGACCATCTTTTGTTTTATTACGAATCACTAATTGCTTGATTCCATTGGATTCGTGTCCACTGGCCTTTCACATCGGTAGATTGTGGGGGGCTTTTTGTTTCATTCTTTCAAATGAAACGGGTCTGCTCTTTCTGGTGGACTGTACCTCCTTTCGTAAGATTTCCTCTTCTTTGTAACTTTGGTTTCCCTTTGTTATGTCATAATTATAACCTGTTGGTTTGAATTTGTCAATATACTTTTATTTATTTTATGATTTAATTGTTAACTTATATATTGTATATAATTATTTAGATTTTATAAGCAATAGTTTGATTAAAAACAGAATATATTATTAACAAGATTGATACAATATTTGCTGTTTCTTGTCGAAATAAGAAAAACGCAGAGTTGAATCGTAGCATCAACCTGCGTTTTTTCTTTATTCTGTTCTTAAACGGAATCGTTCAACCAATTCACGCAATAGCTGGGCTTGTCTGGAAAGTTCCTGGCTGGAAACAGCACTTTCTTCTGCTGTTGCAGAATTGTTGCGGACAGCTTTTGATATGCGGTCAAGCTCCTCTGCTAATTCTTCTATTGCTCTGGCTTCCTTTCCTGCCACTGCAGATATGGAATCGACTGCTTCCACTGCCATAGCGGAGTCCTCTAACACCTTCATCAGGGAGTTAGCCGTTTCATTAAGAAGACTATTGCCATTCTCAACAGCTGATATGGAACTCTGTATCAGCTCTGTCGTATTCTTTGCTGCCTCTGAGCTTTTAGCTGCTAAGTTTCTCACTTCACCTGCAACTACTGCAAAGCCTTTACCAAACTCTCCCGCTCTGGCGGCTTCAATAGCCGCATTTAATGCCAGAATATTGGTCTGGAATGCGATGTCTTCAATTACCTTAATAATTTTTTCAATCTCGCCGGAAGAAACACGTATTTCATCCATGGCCTGTGATAAGTTCTGCATGGACATGTCACAGTTTACGACTTCTGTTCCGGTTTGCTGAACCTGCATGGAAACATCTCCTGCTTTTTGGGCCAGCTTTTTAATGTTTCCTGATACGTGATTTACAGATCCGGATAGCAGCTCAATGGTTTTTTCCTCAGCATCCGCTCCATCTGCCAAAACCTTGGACCCCTCTGCCACCTGACCTGAACTTGCAGCTACCTGACCGGCTGACTGATTCACTTCATACATAACTGAATTTAAGTTTAACGTGATTTTTTTGACAGCCTCTTCCAGTTTAAAGAAATCTCCGGAAAGCCCCATATTTACGTCCAGATCCAGATGATTATCCGCAATCTCATGAAGTGCCAGGGAAATCCGATCGATGATGGTTTTCAAATTAGATGACATCCGTTCAAATGATTTTGCGGTCTGACCGATTTCATCGCTTGATTCCACTCCGGAAAATCCGCTTAAATCTCCGTCTGCAATCTGCTCAGCCGCAGCCGATAATTTATGTAAGGGCTTTAACTGTTTTTTAATAACAGCGGTGATCATAAACAAAATTATGATCATAGCTGCCACAGATATGACTGCCATCAGGGTAGCCATACGTTCCGCCTCCCGATTCATATCTCTGGCATTTACCGCAGTAACCGAATACCAGACGGAACCATTTAACTGAATCGGTTCAAAAAAATAATACACTTGTCCCTTACTGTCCCCATCGATTACATGAAAAGCTTCTCCTGATGCAGCGCCTGCTTTTATCCCTTCCTTACAGGACTGGGTGCTGACAAAATCAGATACATTGGTTCCGGCAAGTCCTTTTCCCGTACTTTCCGATATGATAGTTCCGGCATCATTAAGAATAAAGTTAAACATACTGGGATAAGAAGCAACCGTTTTCACCTGGCTGAACCGGTCCAGTCCCACATCAACAGAAACCACACAAAGCGTTCTATCATTGACAATTACTGGTACTGCCATGGTAATGATCTTATCACCATTGGAGTCATAGGGCTCCGTGATTACCCTTGTCCCTGTCTCAAGCACTTTCTGATAATAATCTTTTGAGGCGTAATCTTCATAATTGCCGCAGCTTGTAACGGTCCCATCCTGGCTGGAGTATATACCGTAGCTTCTGGCGGCCGAACTCAAACCATACTGCTCAAACAAAATGCTGACTCCCTTAATGTCCTCGGAATACATAACGGAAGACCGAATGGTAGAAATCATATAATCTTCAATTCTCATACCATTGGTATCCAATGTTACCTTGTCGGATATCCGGCTTTTATAAAATGGCTCTGCCGTATTACCCGCTTTGATTCTAAGATTTAACATCAGCTTTCTGTTTTCAGATGAATTCTCCAGATAAAAAGTGATCCGGTTGGACACCTGCTGTGCCGTGTCAAAAATCTGTTGAATATCCTTCCCGTTTTCTGATGCCAGGGTTTTTAGTTCCCCAAAAGCTGACTGCTGCATCGCACGCTTTGTCATTCTGGAAGTAACCCCGATTAACATACCAAATACCACCACCAGCATAATTCCAGCCATGAATGCAATTCTTGTTGAAAGATGAGTAAACCTTCCTCCGTTTCTTAACCGTATTTTTTTCCCCTTTCCTATCCGTTTCCACATCATTGCGTAGTCCCCCTTCCGCAGCATGTCTGTATGTCAACCAGATTATACCATATTTATACAATAATTGTAATGTTTTTTCGCTATTTTTCATGACAATTAACCAATTATTTTAAACTATTGTTTCATTCGGCTCACAGTACTTTTATTGCGGTTTCATAGGGGGCAAGTGCAACATTCACCACGGCAAAGTCAGTTTTTACGGATGCAATCTGGGGGGTCTCACTGTTATTAACAATTACAAGTGTTTGGCAATCCGGATACCATGCACATTCCGTCTCTGGATTATCTGTTAAATATTTCTGGTCCAGATTCATTTTTTTGCTGAAAAACATGAGATTTAACAACATTCTTGTATTGACGTTGGAAAAGGAAAAGCTGCTTAAATAAATACCGGCTCCCTTTCCAAATGGATGATACGTGATGGCCGGAACCTGATCTTCTTCTGCCAGGACAGAGGTTTTCTGATCCGTTAAATATAATCCTTTTTTCCCTTTTACCCTGGCTCCCTCTGGAATCAGTCCGGGAACTGTTTCTATGTCATACTCCATGCGCCCATGGCATACTCTTGGACCTGTATCCTGATCAATCCCAAGCACCTGTTCCATACGAAAGAAAGTCTGATATCCGTCTGCGGCAGAGGGTTCATTGATTCCCAAAAAAACACCCCCCCTGTGAACAAACCGGACTGTTTGATCTACTATCTCATCATTCTTCCAGATATCTCCTCCGCTCCAGGCAGTACCGGACGCACCTGCATTAATGAGAACATCCATATGATCTAAAGCTCCGTTTTTAATATCTTCAAAGCTTAAAAACTCTACCTGCAAAGGAAGCCCGGATAATGCCTCGTTTATATGAATGAGATCATGCATATGTGTTTCATGAAAATGTCCCGATAACGTCCAGGACCTTAATTTCCCCCATGCATGGACAACGGCTGCTTTTATTGGAAGTGTATACACTTCTCCCTTTTCATGCAGTCCTTTCAATAAACGGAATTCGTCAGCTATTTTCTCCATGCAGCTGCAAAAATCCGGATAATCGGCTGTCAGGTGGAGATAACCCCCAAGACCAATCCGTTCAATCTTCTGACGCAAAAGTGCGCGGCGTACATGACTCCAGTATTCCAGCGCATCCTTTGTAGGATTACCTCCTGGTGCGAATGTTGGTGTTCCATTTAATCCCACCGGGAACAAATAAGGATGAAGTCTTAATTCGTGGGTTTTAACCGGCACGCCTGCACAAAGCCGGGCCTCATAGCCGGAAAACACACATTTGATAAGCCCGTCAAAACCAAACTCTTCAAATCTGCTGTGATAGGGTTCCAGACCGATCCAGCTGTCATCGTAAAAGACACAGGCCTGCTTTCCAAAGCTGTGAACCAGCTCCACCAGCTGTTTTCCACAATCCACAACAAAGCGGTTGATAAATTCCATATAATCCAGTTGGCGTCTTCCCGGCGGCATGTGAGTTACATGAAATTTTCCCTGATTAATGAAATCCTCGGAAACAAGGCAGTAGCCATATTCGGTTTCAAACTCTTTTAGTGCTTCCGGGCTTACAGTAAAATCATAGGAGCCCCAGTCACTGAACAGATTTCGTTTTCTTTCACTGCTTCCCCACATCCAGGTGAAGTTATAAAAAAGAGAGGTAAAACGCACCACAGTTGTAGCGGGATGCTCCTCACACCATGTTTTAAGCCAGTTATGTAAATAGTTTCTGGTTTCCTCATGCCTGGGATCCAGAGGCATTAAATGTTCTTTTTCCCAGTGGTTGGTCACATGATTATACATGGAAATCTCTTCCCATATCCGGTACGCTAAAAAATTCACGGTATACTGATGAAAAGGCACAATATCCCTGATAATCACTGACTGGGTTTGAGGATCATAACTCCAGAAATCCCGGCAGAACTCCTTATTAGCCGTGCGGTCATATACCTGCCAGTATTTTATGGATTCAGGGCTTTCATTGACGCAAAATTGGTCCTTATAAAAGTCTTCCAGCAGAGAGATCTCCAGGTTTCCCTCTGTTGCTGATCTGGGCTCAGTCATTAAAAAAGTCTGCTGAAGCTGTTCGGGATGAGCATTCGCCCATTCATTGTGATCCCGAATCAGGCAGATCGTGGAATAAATTCCATATCCTGCGTTTATCAGTTCATCAGACAGTACCGTTCCATCACTGTCACGTATCATATCTGCCCCCCAACGTTTCGCAAGCCGCAGGGTTAATTCTTCATAGCCGGATTCTCCGGGAAGGGTAAAACTTCCTCTTTCTGTCTCACTCATAAATGTTCTCCTTTATTTATTGATAACCGGACACTCTCTTTTTGGGGGTCCCATACAGGAGCCGCCTTCTTGTCCGATGATATCACACCGGCATCGGTCAATCCCTTCCATACATAGCCAGCCATCTTCCATGCACCGTAATCATTGGTATGCGTATAATCAGAGGGAAAAAACCATCTTCCAGATTCCTTCAGACCATGCTCTTTTATAAATTCCATACTCCGCTTATGGAGATCCACAACGGGGACTGCCATGTCCTTAGAAATCTTTATAACCTCTTTTGCATATTCTTTTAAACGGTCATTATATATTTTTCCATCTTGCAGCCAGCTGTTTCTGGCCAAAGGTGTGACCAGTACCGGAATAGCTTTCTTCTCCCGCACTTCCCGTATATATTGGATCAGGTTATTCCGGTATCCTTCCTGTGCATTTAAATGATCAACTTTCTGATCATTATGGCCAAACTGAAACAGACAGATATCTCCATCACCGATCTTCTCCATAAGTATTTTGTAATGCCCCTCTGTCCGGAAGCTTTCCGTAGTCAGACCGGAGTGGGCATGATTGGAAACTGCATAATTGCCATCTAGAAACACAAGAAGCATCTGCCCCCAGCCGCCATAGCTCTCTGCGGGATTATAAGGATATTCCGCACTCTGATCTGTTACGGTGGAGTCCCCGGCCAGATACAGTGTTCTCCCCTTCCATCTTTTTATGGCAAGCTTTTTTAGATGGACTGACCGGCTGATTACCGTCACTTTTACAGCTTCATCCCGAAACCGTCCCGTCTCTCCTCTGGGTATAAAATCGGTGATGGAAACAGGAAACGATCCGCACCATTCTTCCTGTGCTTTAATACTCCCCCTCCAGGCCAGCTGCCTCCTTCCCACAAACAGAAGAACATCTTTTTCGTCCTCCTCTGCATAAAGAGTAATGGTCAGATAAAAGCTTCCCTGTTGCTTTTCATCTGACTGAAAAGATAAAGGAATGAATGCCGATTGAGAATCTACATAACATCCGTTGTCGTCCTGTCTGACTTTTATCTCCTCCAGAACCCTCGGTCCAGGTATAAATCCGGTATTGAGTTCCGGCAAACTACAGGAAACAGAAGACTTCCCAGACTTCTCAGTAAAAAAGCCAAACCCTCTGCCAGATTCATAATACTGGGATGGTTCTACACTGATTTCTGCCGCCTTCCCTGACTCTGTCTGATAAAAAATATATTGTGTCATAAAAACTCCTTTTACCTGTTTGAAAATAGATAACCTGCTTTTTAAGAAAGGGCTGATGCAAAATCCGCAACAGCCCCATGTTCCTATTGAGCGATAAAATCACCGGAATCAATCAGCTTCTGTTTTTCATCCAGAATTTCCTGATATCCATTATCTAAATATTCCTTGCAATATTTTTCATACTTTGCATCCAGTTCCTCCGGCTTGCAGGTGATCATATCCACATAAAACTCCTGCCACATAGCAGTTAAGTCTGCCGCATACTCTCCTGTTGATGCAACACTCTTGGTGAAAATCGGACTGATCAGCCCGTACTGTTCCACTTCCTTTGCGTAATCATAGGATTGTTTCACCAGATCCTCATATCCGGTAGGGGCTAACATTCTGGTATTTGCCTTCAGATTTTTTGCATCATCACCGTAGTCGGACATTTCCGTAACCAGACACCAGTAATCCTTGTTGTTATTATTGGACAGTTTGGATTCTCCTTTGAAATCCTTGACAGGCACTGCAATTTTGTCAGCATCCAATGTATAATTGACTCCCTCTTCACCATTTTGCAAATAGAAGAGATTTTCAGGCTGGGACATCCAGTTTAAAAACATCCAGACTGCTGCTCTTTGCTTTTCATCTGCCTTTGAGTTAACTCCCATTACCAATCCGTAGGGAGGGTATTTATAATAGTATGGATGACTGTCTTTTGGTGACAAGGCAGTCGGACTTAAGACAGAAACCTCTGCCCCTGGATCATTTGTCTTTAAACTGTTTATCACATCTGTGTTTGCAGAAATATAAAAGGAATAGGTTCCTACATTACCAGCTACAAAATCGGCTTTCCATGCGGCGTCATCAGCATTTAAGTAGAACTCAGGATCAAGGATTCCGTCATTAAATTCCTGATTCATGGTTTTTAAGTAAGCTTTCGTCGCACTCCAGGTAAGAGGCGCTGCATTAAGATCCAGATAAAGGTTCAAATCCTTTTTATCCGGTGAAGAACCGATAAAGGGATACTCATAGGTATAGCTCTTGTTCACAATCTGAGCTCCCAGCTTGCCAAGCCCTGCTTCCTTCCATGCTTTGGCTGCCTCCTGAAGCTCCTCTCTTGTAGCAGGCTTCTCTTTTCCTACTTTATCCAGCCAGTCCTGGCGGATGAGTGTCACCCAGTTATAATAGATTGGATTTCGCTGGGCAAAAAAGAAGGTGTTCTTTCCATCTAGTTTTCCGTATTGATTTATTATTTTTTCCGCTTTCTTATAATAGTCGGGCGCATAGTATTTTATTTCATCAAGGTTCAGCTCCTGCATGGCCCCCTCAGAATTATAGTTTACTGCCTGGGGCATATCGTAATGGAAAATAATATCAGGGGCATTGCCGGCAGCAATCATCTGCATGTAATCTGCAATCTCTTTCTGCCTGTTGATTGCCACATACTGGACAGTTACATTGTATTTATCCCCAAATTCCTTCTGAATCCAGCGGGTGTAATAATTGTTCGCCGGATCCCAGCCCTCAAAGCCTCTGTCATACACCGGGATTTTAATGGTTACTTTTTCAGGAAAGCCCTTGGAATAATCCGTGTAACCTTTTGTTTCCTCTTTTTTTTCAGTTTCTGCTACCTGACTGGTCTCCTCTTTCTTTGTCTCCTGGGTAGTGACCGACGTCTCCGTCTTGGTGCTGCATCCGGACAACAGCCCTGCTGTCATTGCAAAAACAGTCCCCCATGCTGCGGCCCTTTTTAAGCTCAACCTTTTCCTCATAAATATCCTCCTTCTCTTATCATTCCATTATCATCAGCCTTTTACTGCACCTATCATGGTTCCCTGTACAAAATATTTTTGTATAAAGGGGTAGATACAGATAATGGGCAATGTTGCAAAAATAATGCAGGAAGCCTTTAATACCTCCGGATTGGTGATCTGTCCTGCCGCTACTCCCCCCTCTGCTTTAAAGGATTCGCTGGCAGCAACCACCAGATAATAAAGCTTCAGCTGCAGCGGGCGTAAATCCACCCTTTGCTTAATATAAAACAATGCATCGGAATAGGCATTCCACCGTCCCACCGCGTAAAATAAAGAGATTGTCGCTATAATGGGTTTGGAAAGCGGCACCACAATGTAACTTAAGATTTTAAAATGACTGGCACCGTCTATTAAAGCCGACTCAATCAGGCTGTCTGGTATGGACGCCTTAAAATTGTTTTTCATAATCAGGAAATTATAAGCTGCAAAGGACAACGGTAAAATCATACACCACCAGGTGTCCAGCATATGTAGATTGTTCATCAGTAAATAATCCGGTATGGTTCCGGCTGTAAAATACATGGTAAACATGATTAAAAAAGTCATAATCTTTCTGCCCTTAAGCTGAACCCGGCTTAAAGCATAGGCAGCGCTTATGGTGAGAAACGTCCCGATTGCCGTAAAGGAAATAGTTACAACTATGGACACATATAAAGATCTTACAATGGAAGCATCCTGTAAAACTTTTCCGTAAGCATGGAAGTTGATTCCTTTTGGCACAAGAAAGATCTTATTTGCAATTACATATGCTTCCTTGCTGACGGACTTGGCAAATATATGAATAAACGGAAGCAGACATGTCATTGATATCACAAAGAGCAGGATATGAAAAAATAAATCTACTACAAAATCCTTTCTTCTGGTCCTGTTCCACGCCCAAGGCTTTTTATACTGATTTCGGCTCATCTCTTCCCCTCCTTATATCAAACCATCTTCACCCAGTCGTTTGGCGATGAGATCCGCCGCAATCACTAGTGTCAGACCAATCACGGACTGAAAAAGCCCCAGTGCAGTTGCTTCGCTGAATTTTCCGCTTTCAATTCCCCACCGGTACACCAAAACCGGAATTGTCGTGATATATTGTGTCGCCTTGGCGTTAGCCAGCGCATAGACCCGTTCAAAGGAACCTCCCATCAGCTTACCAAGATTCATAATCAGCAGTGTTACAATGGTACTTCTTATGCAGGGAAGCGTTACGTGAATACACTGTTTCAGCCTTCCGGCACCATCCACCCTTGCAGCCTCATAAAGCTCAGAATTTACACCGGTAATGGCGGCCAGATAGATGATGGTTCCCCAGCCCATGGACTGCCACACACCAATGAACACATAGCTGATCAGCCACCAGGTATTCTCCTGAAGAAAGGGAACTGGACTGTGACCGGCATTATTTATCAGAACATTCACCACACCGCTGCTGACTGAAAACAGGGAGTAACCGATTCCTCCAATAATGACCCAGGACAAAAAATGAGGTAAGTACAAAAGTGTCTGCATGATGCTTTTAAAATATCTGTTTTTGATTTCATTGAGGATAAGCGCTAAAATCACTGGCATGGGAAAACCAAAAACCAGATCCAGAATATTTAGCAAAAGCGTATTGGTTAATGCCTGACCGAAATCCCTCTTTCCAAACACCTTATGAAATATGGAAAGCCCTACCCAGGAACTTCCGGCATACCCCTTAGCCACCTTATAGTCCTTAAATGCAATGGACAGCCCGCTGTATGGCAGGAATTTAAAGACCAGAATAAAAAGCATGGGAAGAACCATGAGTACATAAAGCTGCCAGTCCCGCTGTAAATACCGAAGAAATCGATTCTTTTCTTTTCGCTTGCCTGGGCCGTGCCCCACCTCTGTTTCAGATTTAACCATAATATCCCCCCATCTCTGTAATTTTCCATAACCTTATTATAAAAAATGCACAAATCTGTTTCCAATCAAATCAATCTATAAACTATGCATTTTCAATCATTTATTATTACAGGGCAGGAAAGAGTAACGGCTTTATTTTCTTATTTTACGGTAAATACTGCATGTTTTATTAAATTAAAGCTTTATTTTTTATCTTAGCAGGTAATTTTTTAATGATTATTGATTGAAATATGAATTAGATATCATGTATAATTATAGATGTGAAAGAAGGAGGTCTCAGGAAGATATGTCTAAAAAGAAAAAGGCTGTCATTGAATTCAGAGATTATAATTTACCGGCTCACTTTCCCGTTCTGCTTCTGACCGGAGATCATTGGCGCATCTCCGATGTTCCCTCGGGGCGACTTCATATCCATAATTGCCTGGAGATCGGACTGTGCGAGACGGACAGCGGAACGATTAAATTTGAAGATACTACGTACTCCTTTCACGCGGGAGATGTCACTGCCATATCCTGTGACACCCCACACACCACATTCAGTGCACCTGGAACCAGCAGCAAATGGTCTTATTTATTTGTGGATATGGGTGAACTGCTCCATCCATTCTTTTCTGGTGCAGATCTTCATAATGTAGAACTCTTTTCCTTTCTGGACCATCATTTAAACCTGATTATGGGAAATATAAACCATCCGGTCATTTACTCCATTGTCACCGAAATAATTGAAGAGATGAAAAAACGGGAACCGGGTTATGAGATCGCCGTCCGTGGGCTCTTTCTGGCACTAGCACCCAATCTGATGAGAGCTGCTTCTTTAAACCAAAAGAGAAAAGACCAGACGCCTGAAAATGCGCTGGTCATTGCACCGGCTCTTGATTTTATCCGGTATCATTATATGGAAGACTTCCCCATGGAGCAGCTTGCCAACCTATGCAGCTTAAGCCCTGCTCATTTTAGAAGGCTGTTTTCTTCTATCATGGGAAACCGTCCCTTAGAATACTTAAATACTACCCGCATCAGAAAAGCGGCGGATTTACTCCGCATGACGGAAGAATCCGTTTTAAACATCTCTGAGCGGGTAGGTTTTCACTCCATCTCCAGCTTTAACCGGCATTTTCTCGCCATTATGGGAGAGACTCCCAGGGAGTGGCGAAAAAAGATGTCTATCCTTAAGGACCAGTCTCTGTTTAAATACAATGGCTGGATGTATGCGGAGGTTTTAAAGAATAAATAGCCGTTTAATTACTGTGGTTACTTTGTATCTATCACTTCTTTTGCCATAGCCGTCATAGAATTTAACTCCACATTTTCAAATGTGAACAGCTGATAATCAATTCCATTCTCTGACCAGCTTACTGATTTGAACAGCGAGCGTTCTTCCTGATCAGAGCCATAGCTGATCGCCAGTTTTCCTTCATCCTGAAGTTTTTTATCTTTCTCAGAAGGCTCTTGGTCCGGTGGAAGGAATATTCATATCTTCTTCGGAGATTGCATCCTGATGCACATGGCTGGCCAGTATGACCTGCGGATTCCCACCATACTCCGCGGATACTTCTGAATAGGTAATAACCTGATTATTATTTTCATCCACTCCCTTTACCTGTGAAATATACCCCTTTACAAAGGCCATGCCATTTGTGAAATTGTCGGGAATCTTCGGAGAAGCATTCATTTGAGTTTTGGACAATTTACGTAATTCCACTATGGATTGCACATTTTTATCATGGCCACTGATAAGGCCTGTGACTTTACCGGCTGCAACTGCAGTCACTGTTCCCAATACGGTAATCACCAGAATTGCTGTAAATGCTGCTGCAAATTTATTTTTTCTGAATTTCATGAAATCACTCCTTTTATTTAATTTTTTATGGATTTCCAAAAGCCGCCGTTCTTCGTCTATAGCCGGTGTTATGGAATCCAGTTCTGTATTTATGAAGCGTTTTAATTGTTCTTCTGAGGTGCTAGCCATGGCAAATCCCCCTTTCCTTTTCCCCTTCCAAGATGTCTTCCGCTTCCAGAATTCCCTTTAAGAGCTTCCTTGCCTTGAACAGCCGGGATTTCACTGTACCCTCCATGGTTCCTGTCACTCTGGCAATTTCTTTTGTACTTAGCTCATTGTAATAATACAAAAGAATCACTGTGCGGTATTTCATATCAAGTTCACTCAGGGCATTACGGATCTGTGCTGCTGTT
>JAQSYE010000227.1 GCA_029256305.1 Lacrimispora sp.
AATTGTTTCTATTGCATGGAGCCGTTTTTTTTATTATAATTTGATTGAAGACAGCCAATTGATCCACCGGCTTAACAGCCTTTCAGAAAGGACCTGATTATTATGGAAAAAATTACAAGCTTTACCATCAATCACTTAAAGCTTCTTCCAGGTATCTACGTCTCCCGCAAAGATAAAGTGAATGATACCACAGTTACTACGTTTGATATCCGCATGACCAGACCAAATTTTGAACCAGTCATGAATACGGCAGAGATACACACCATTGAACATTTAGGTGCTACGTTCTTAAGAAATCATGAATCCTTTTCTTCCAAAGTACTGTACTTTGGTCCTATGGGTTGCCGCACCGGTTTCTACCTTCTTTTAGCCGGAGATTACAAATCCAGAGAGATCGTGCCACTGATTACTGAAATGTATGAATTCATGCGCGATTTCGAGGGAGAGATCCCTGGTGCCGCAGCCAGAGACTGCGGAAACTATCTGGATATGAACCCAGGCATGGCGAGATATCTTGCAAGAAAGTTCTTAGATACTGTTCTATACGGTATCGATGACGAGCACCTCATTTACCCAGATTAACGGCTATTTCCAGGTGCAATACCGCCCCTCCCCCCTACGCGGCTCCCGCTTGAAGTCACAATTGACTCAAGCGTCAGTTCGGTTTGTTCCGAGCCTGCCGTAAGGGAGTAGGTGCTGCCGGTCTGCAGTTTGGGACTGCTTATGACAACTGAAGAAAACTTTTTTTCTGGGGTAAAGCTGATCAGCTCATTTCCTTCCTTGTCTTTGAGCGTAATTGCAGTTCCTGCTTCCTGCTGTGTGGTTGAATAATATAAAACAGAGCATTGAGAAGAGGCATCGTCAAATCCCTGAGCCATTCCAGAACTTCCTGCAGCAACCACTACACCCCCCGTTATAATTCCATCTCCATTATAGTCAATAGCTCCATTTCCATCGTTTACCGGACCGGTGACATAAACCGCTCCTCTGGATATGATAAGGCTTCCGTTAGAATCCAATCCATCTCCTTCCGCATCTACGTACAGAGTCCCCCCTGTAATCTTAATATAAGCATTGGTATCATTTTCCATACTTCCACCCATTTGTCCACCACTCCCCATTCCACCTGGGTCGCCGCCTCTTCTTCTTTGCTGACTGTCTGCTGACTGACTCTCTACTGATTGTGCTGTTCCCTTCTCTACCGTCTGGGACTCGTTCCCGGCAGATTCTGGAGGAGTATCTTGCCCCTGATCACTGGGCGGCATTTCCGGCTGTCTTTTTTTGTTCTGATTCTGGCTGGTATCCTGCTCCTCTGAGGTAGCAGATTTGGGCTTAGCCGCATTAATTCCATCATCGGAAGTTTTAATGGAAATCTCTCCTCCATTGATTGATACCCGATAGCCTTCCAGTCCCTCATAGCTGCCTGTGACAGTTATCGTACCGTCATTTACCACTACATCCTGATCAGCGTGGAAGGCATCATCTTCACTTTCTACTGTAAAGGTTCCCCCATCAATTACAATATTTCCGCTGGCATGGAAGGAATCATCTTTCGAATTTACTGCAAAGGTTCCGCCTGCCACATAGATATTTCCAAGAGATGTATCATCCCCATTGTCTGATTTCACCGCTTTACCTGAAGTTGTCAGCTGAAACGTTCCATCAAGAATCTTTACTTCATCCTTACCGGACAAACACTGGGAGACGGCGGTAATAGAAATAGTCCCTCCTGTAATTGCCAAAGTATCCTTGGAAACAATTCCATGTTTATAGTTGGCATTTACCTCCAGACTTCCGCCCCCATTCACAGTTAAATTATCTTTCGAAAATATAACTCCATCCACCGTATTATCATCAGTATTTATGTATTCCGTTCCACCTGACAGTTTATTTTCAGTTCCTTCTGCAAGAGTAACAAAAACCTTATCCGCAGATTTAACATAGATTGCCGCACTGGTCTCACAATTGATTTCTGCATTGTCCAACACGATCTGAACCTTATCTGTATCCGCTGCATCAACAATAACCTGGCCGTTTTCCAGAGTTCCGCTTACAATGTAAGTTCCTTCTCTGCTAATGGTTACAGTGCTGCCGGATACACTTATACCGGTTCCCTCTGCCTCAACTCCAGCTGCATTTAAATTAATTTTTACCCCATTGCTCTCATCGTAGCTTCCATCCTTATCACGGTCTGTGAATTCCTTATCAACGGTTACGTCTTGAGAACTGCTATCTGTAGTACCATCAGTATCTGCCTGTGCGCTTTGGGAAACCGCAGTTCCTTCCGTGGCAGTCTGGCTTTTACAGCCGGATATACTTGTTGCCGCCAATGCTATGATTAACATAAGTGCGGCTGCTTTGCCTCTTAGCTGCTTTCTTCTTATCACTATAATTCCTCCTTATTGTTTAATGGTCTTCCCAAAAATATTTCAAGATTTCCGTTTCTGCATCGTAAATCGTCAATGAGTTTCTTTTCTTCTCCGTTGTTCTTTAAAACCACTTCATAATCCAGTTTATAAAGACTTCCCATATTGGTTGTCTTCACCTGATTCAAATCCCAATTTTTCAGATACCGGGTAAAAACTTCGTCAAATACAGAGGTATAATCCAAAGACTCAGGAATTGTGATTTTAAGCACTTTTGATTCTGTTTTCTGCTGTCCGAATTTGAGGGAAGCCAGTAAAACATTTACCCCTCCCATAATAAAGACGAATAAGACTGCCATGCCAACGTAGCCCATTCCCGTAGCAAGCCCAACTGCCATTGCCTGGAAAATACTGCTGATCTCCTCCGCCCTTCCAGGAACTGACCGGAACCGTACCAGGGAAAAGGCTCCCATCACCGCTACCCCGGTCCCAAGGTTACCGTTAACCAGTAAAATAACCATCTGCACCATCGCGGGAAGCAGTGCAATTGTCACCACAAATCCCCTGGAATATGAATTCCGATACATATGAATGCCTGCAATTAGCAGACCGAGAACCAGGGATGCTGTTAAACACACAAGAAATGATGCTGGCGAAAATGCAACCTCAGATTCCTCTATTAATATTGATTGAAACCATGTATTAAGCACAGCTTACTCCTCCTTTTTTCTCTGATATTAATAATTGCTGTTTTTCGTATGCCTGACCATATTTGGAAAATGAAGCAGGATAAATCTTCAGTTCATCCAGTATATGCCCCAGCCAGAGAGGCATGGATCCCGGAATTTTTATCTCCATGAGATACCAGTCTTCTTCTAAAAGAGGGGATCCCCATGGACCGTTTTCCAAACTCAAACACTCTGTTCTCCACAGAATATTTCCATCAAAGGTCAATCGCAACTTCTCATCCTCCATTCCGTACAGAGCAGTTCTTTCATAAGAAATATACATAGCAGGAATAATATCTTTGTAATAATGCAGAAACCAGTCAATCTCACGAAACACCTGGGTTTCTCTTCTCGGCTTGATTCCCCGGTATAAATAAGCCTCTGCGTCAGTCAGGTTCAGCGTTTCACGGCGTTTATAAACAATACCCTTATATTTCTTTTTCAGTTCCAGAAACACGGAACTTGTTTCTTTGGGCAGCCCATAGCTTCGAAGTCTGAATTTTTCCTTATAAACGGGCCTTTCTAATGATTCCCTGATCAGCCTCGCATCGGGTGTGTCAAAATAGATATTGCATATTGTAGAATTACCGTATTGATCTGTTTCCATTTTTCCCATCAGCCTTTTTTTAAGTTTCAGGAATTGTACTGGGTCTATCAGATATTTCATTTCAGTCCGTTCAAAAGTCATTTGATATTCACTCATAGATAACCTCCCTATCTGCTTTTTTCTGGTACTTTATGCAAATTATACAGATCCAACCTGAAATCAACTTGAAAGAATAGCAGGTTCACAGATCTTTCACAGCTTTCAGAAATGGAAAATCTTATTGATAAAACTTGACCAATTAGGTACAGTATGTTAATCTTACAACGTGGAGGTGCTATATGCTCATTACCAGAGAATGCGATTATGCCATAAGGATCATAAGAGCCTTATCATCGGGCGATATCATGAACGTTCCTACGATTTGTGAGAGAGAATCCCTGACTTCAGCCATTACCTACAAGATGGCACGAAAGCTTGAAAAAGCGGGATTAATCAAAAGCTATCGTGGAAGCGCAGGAGGCTATGCCTTGAACTGTGATCTGGAACGCACAAGTTTATATGATATTCTCACCGTCATAGATTCCAAGATGCTGCTGATCGAATGCATGCAGTCCGGCTATGACTGTTTGGTGAACCAGCCCAAGCAGCCATGTATGGCTCACAGAGAGTTCTTAAGAATACAGCTGAATCTCAATAAAGAACTGAAAGAGTGTTCTTTGGCAAAGCTACTGCACGGATAATTTTTTATTTTAATCTTTACTAAAATGGTATAGATTCAAAAGGAGGAAAAACAATGAATCAATGTTACGGGTGCAACACCTGTCAAAGCGCCGACAAACCTTTAGAAGCGTTCATCTCTTCCCTGCCGATGGAGACCTCTCATCACAGAGTAGAAAAACAAAGTACCAAATGCGGATTTGGTCTCCAGGGAGTCTGTTGCAGACTCTGTGCCAACGGCCCATGCCGGATTACACCGGATGCTCCCCGTGGAATATGCGGAGCGGATGCAGACACCATTGTTGCCAGAAACTTTTTAAGGGCGGTGGCTTCAGGAAGCGGCTGTTACATACACATTGTTGAAAATACAGCATTAAATTTAAAGAACACAGCAAAAATCAAAGGCGAATTAAAGGGTTTAAAATCTCTTGACCACCTGGCAGACATCTTCGGAATCGTGGAATCTGATATGTACAAAAAGGCTGAGAAAGTTGCTGATGCGGTAATTTCTGATATCTATAAACCAGAATATGTGGAAATGGAGCTGACTGAAAAAGTGGCATACGCTCCAAGAGTTGCACGCTGGAAAGAACTTGGCATCATGCCTGGCGGCGCAAAATCTGAAGTGTTTAAGGGCGTGGTCAAATGCTCTACCAACTTAAGTTCCGATCCCTTAGATATGCTGGTTGACTGCTTGAGACTGGGAGTCTCTACAGGTATTTACGGACTGACTCTTACAAACCTTTTAAATGATGTACTTCTTGGACAGCCAGAACTTCGTATGGCTCCCGTTGGTCTTCGTGTCATTAACCCGGATTATATCAACATCATGATCACAGGGCATCAGCACACCATCTTCGTTGACTTACAGGAACAGCTCATTAGTCCGGAAGCGATTGCCAAGGCAAAAGCCGTTGGAGCGAAAGGCTTTAAGCTGGTAGGCTGTACCTGCGTAGGACAGGATCTTCAGTTAAGAGGCGCTCATTACCAGGAAGTATTTGACGGTCATGCCGGAAATAACTACACTAGTGAAGCGATCCTTGCTACCGGTGCCATTGATGCCGTTCTTTCTGAGTTTAACTGTACACTTCCCGGTATCGAGCCAATTTGCGAAGAGCTTAAGATCAAACAGATTTGTCTAGATGATGTGGCGAAAAAATCCAATGCAGAACTGATGAAGTTTGATTTTGACCACCGCAGAGAACAGAGCGATAAGATCATTGATAAGGTAGTCAAATCCTATCAGGAACGCCGTGGCATTGTGCCGCTTAATCTTATGCCTGATCACGGATATGAAAACACCCTGACCGGAGTCAGTGAAGGTTCTTTAAAAGACTTCCTTGGCGGAAGCTGGAAGCCGCTGATTGATTTAATCGTATCCGGAGATATCAAGGGTATTGCAGGAGTGGTAGGCTGTTCTAACTTAACAGCAGGCGGACATGATGTTCTCACAGTCGAACTGACAAAGGAACTGATTGCCAAAGATATCATTGTGCTGACTGCCGGCTGTTCTTCCGGCGGCATTGAAAACTGCGGTCTTATGACGCCGGAAGCGGCTGAATTTGCAGGCCCTAAATTAAGAGCGGTCTGCAAAAAGCTGGGTATTCCCCCAGTTCTTAATTTCGGTCCATGCCTTGCCATCGGACGTCTCGAAATTGTTGCTACTGAAATTGCACAGGAGCTTGGAGTTGATCTCCCCAAACTTCCTCTTGTCCTTTCCGCAGCACAGTGGCTGGAAGAACAGGCTCTTGCAGATGGCTGCTTCGGCCTTGCCCTTGGTCTTCCGCTTCATTTAGGACTTCCTCCCTTTGTGACAGGAAGCAAAGTTGCTGTTAAGGTTCTCACTGACGGCATGAAATCATTAACCGGTGGTCAGGTAATTATTAATGATGACGCTGTGGAAAGTGCCAACATACTGGAAAAAATCATTATGGAGAAGCGGACCGGTCTTAATATATAGGAGGAGGGCATATGAAACGGATATTCATAGATGAAGCCAAATGCGACGGGTGTAAGAACTGTGTTCTCGCCTGTATGCAGGCACATAGAAAAGATGGCGGAAGCATTTATAATCTGGATTTAACCAATCCTGAAAATGAATCCAGAAATCACATCGTCATGAAAGGGAACGGTCACTAT
>JAQSYE010000228.1 GCA_029256305.1 Lacrimispora sp.
TTCTTTTTTCAATTATCAAAAGGCACTGGAGGAGGGGCATTTTGGCATTTATTTTTTTAATACCGTGTTTACCAGTGTCGCAGCCACTTTTCTTACCATTGTGGTAAATGTGATGTCAGGCTATGCCTTTGCTAAATACCGGTTTAAAGGAGATAAAATTTTATTTGGTATCGTACTGGCGACACTGATGATTCCACTGGAGGTCATTATGATTCCTATATTTAAGGTGATCGTGGCCACAGGCCTTTACAACAGCTTATGGGGACTCATCATTCCTGCTGTAGCATCGCCCACTGCCGTGTTTTTGGTAAGGCAGTATTACGTGGGGATTCCGGATGCCTATATGGAAGCAGCGAGAATTGACGGAGCGTCGGAAACCAGCATTTTAATGAGGATTATGCTTCCTCTGGCCAAGCCGGTAATCTCTGTGCTCTGTATTTTTTCTTTTATGTGGAGATGGAATGACTACCTTTGGCCAAAGCTGGTTATCAATAGTAAAGAACGTTACACCATACAGCTCGCCCTTGCAAACTATTCCGGTGAGTATTCGGTTGACTGGAACAGTCTTTTAGCAATGTCAGTCATATCCATGATACCGGTAATTATTGTGTTTGTGACTCTGCAAAGTCAGATTATTGGCGGCATGACAGCCGGAGGAGTGAAAGAATAAATGGGAGGAAAGAAAGCATGAAATACTTGGAATATCCGCTGTTTGCGGAAGGATTTGTCAATCGCTTCCTCATAAGTGAGGTTCACACCCAGGTCAGAGAGTTTACCAAATCAACCTTAAGCGGCAGGGTGAATGAATGGTTGAAGAAGGGATTCGCCATTCATGAAAATCCATGCAGAAAGGAATTCGTAGAGGAGCGGAGACGTGAAATTCCCGATTATCCTGATTTTATGGAACTGTCAAATGGAGATAAACTGAAACAATATTTTCCATTTGGAAATCCGGGAGTAGATGCATCAGGCTTTTATTATCGTCCTACTTATTTAAGAATGTATGGTTTTACCACACTCTGGTCAGACGTAACAAACAGCATAGATTTTGAACTGGAGACTTGCGGAGGGCTGACGGTCTGGGCCAATGAACAGCTTATCTGCGACTTTACACCATTCACCAGAAACCTGGTAAAAAAGACGGTGGTTTCCATTCCTCTTTTAAAAGGAGAAAACTCGCTGGTGGTTTGCCTTGATGATCTGGCTGAGCGTGATACGGATTACTATTTTCGGATGAAGCGGCTGGGAGGAGCAGATTTAAAAATACTGATTCCAGTAAAAGAAGAGGTAAATGAAAGCATCTTAACAAAGATGGAGCAGATGTTAAACGCAATGAGCTTTGACAAAGAAACTTATATCAGTGAACCTCTGAAAATAAATCTTAATAATCCGTTTAATACGTCCCTTGACTTAGAGTTTATAATAACTCCAGGCGAGTTTATAGAGAAAATGGAACAGTCGTGGAAACTTATAAAAAACAGAAAATATACCATGAAGCCCGCACAAAAGGGGCTGGAGTTATTCCATAGCAATGACATTTCACCGGGATACTATTATTTTACTGCTGTGATTACCTATCAGGGAATCTCCATAAAGAGAAAAATTGGGAATCAGCTGGTAAGAGAAGAGTTTCTTTTAAGTGAGAGTGAAGACAGCGATATCCGCAAAAAACTGGCAATGGAGGCAGTAATTTGTTTTGCTCCCGACAATACATATAAAGCTGCAGCTTTGCTTTCAATGGACCGGGAATACCAGCGGGCAGAAGCAATTCTGATGGAAGAGCTGGAAGGGGTTAGAAGCAGGAAGGACTGTTCTGATTTCCATTTTATTATTATGATTTATATTTACCGAATTTTTCACAGTCGTATCTCTGATCCCTTAAAGGCAGCTCTGGAAGAAACCATGGTAAATTACAGATACTGGATTGATGAACCTGGGGACGATGTGATGTGGTTTTTCAGTGAAAATCATGCGCTCCTGTTCCACTGCTGTCAGTATTTAACAGGAACCTATCTGCCTGAGCGTATTTTTACCAACAGCGGCAAAACAGGGGCGGAGGTAAAAGCAAGGGGAGAAGAGCTGCTCCATCAGTGGTTTGATGAGTTTTTCCGGGAGTTTATTACAGAATGGAATTCAAACGCCTATATTCCTGTGGATGTAATTGGAATCGGCACCCTTTATAATCTGACTGATAAAGAAAATCCACTGCATAAAAAAGCAGAAAAGGCATTGGACATGATCTTTTATTCTCTGGCGGTGAATGCTCATAAAGGAGCCGTGATGACAAGCTTTGGCCGCAGCTATGAAAAGGAGATGAAAGGGAATTACAATGCGGGTACCACTTCACTGCTTTATGTGGCCTACAATGCCGGATATTTAAACAGAGCCTGTATTGGATACATTTCTCTCTTACTTGGAGATTATAAACCTCCAATGGAGTATAAAAAGTATGCGGTTTTAGACGAAGGGGAAGACATGGTTTTTGAGAATACCCAAGGGTTTGAAAATCACGTTAATCTCTATCTCTATAAAAACAGCCGTGCGCTTCTATCCACAGCGGTAGGTTTTAAACCGTTTAAGAAAGGTTATCAGGAGCATATCCTACAGGCAACCATAGATGAGACAGCCCAGCTGTTTATCAATCACCCGGGAGAATCCTTCCCATATGGAAGCGGAAGACCTAATTTCTGGGCAGGCAATGGCGTACTTCCGTTGGGCGCCCAATTTGAAAATACCGCAGTTTTAAGATTTCATATTGAGGAAGAGGAGAGGATTGGATATACGCATGCTTACATTCCCATCAGCGCATTTTCCCGCTATAAGGGAGAAGACGGAGTACTGGTGCTGGAAAAAGATGGAGCCTATATTGCAGTAAAAGCGCTTCAGGGACTTACCATACAGGAACATGGACCAAATCAGTTCCGGGAATTTATCAGCCAGGGCAGAGACAATGTCTGGGTTGTGCGGGTTGGAAGCTTAGGAGAAGGCCAGAGTCTTGATGACGTTTTTTCAGCTTTTAAAAAGATTAACATCAACATGACTGAAAACAGTACTTCTGTTACAGATGAAAATGGGACAGAGTATCTTCTTGAGGAAGAAACCATATTAAAGGTCAACGGGGAAACTGTCTACCATTATCCGCAGACAGTAGAAGGCACAATCAGATGGAGGAAAAGGACAACGTGATAGATTCAAAGACATTGGAGAAAAAATTAAACCTGGTATCAGAGAAAATGATGGTTTTAAGAAATAATGGTATGAAAGAAATTTACCCCATCAGCCTGATTGATTTTAACTGTTGGGAGTGGCCGCAGGGAGTGGGGATATTCGGGCTTTATAAATATTACGAAGTAAGCGGGAAGCAGGAGATCCTGGATTCTATAGCCGACTGGTATGATAACCGGATCAGGGAGGGGATTGTAGAACATAATGTGAATACGACGTCTCCCATGCTCACCCTCACTTATTTATATGAAAAAACCGGTAAGCCGGAATATCTGGAATTTATCAAAGACTGGGCCGATTGGATGATGAAGGAACAAAAGTTGATCCGGACAGGAGATGAATGTTTTCAGCACATGATAACGGGAAGTGCCAATGATCATGAGATCCTTATCGATACACTGTTTATGGCAGTATTATTTTTGGCAAGGGCAGGTAAGATTCTTGGACGAAATGATTATTATGATGAGGCTGGCTATCAAATCCTTTCTCACATCAAATACTTATTAAACAAAGAAGAAGGACTGTTTTACCACGGTTTTAACTTTAAGAGAAATGATAATTACGGTAAAGTTTTATGGGGAAGGGGAAATTGCTGGTACACCATTGTTATTATGGAGCTTCTCGAAGACATCCCTATGGATGAGGGGCTGAAACGGTATTTCTTAAGCGTTTATAAAAATCAGGTGGAAGCACTGAAACGGTACGCAGACCCTGAAACTGGCTTATGGCATACCATTATAAACGATGATTCTTCTTATATAGAGATTTCCTGCAGCGCTGCATTCCTGTATGGCATTATGAAAGGAGTACGTCTTGGAATATTAAGAAAAGAAGATTTTCAAGAGTTAATTGAGCGGGGAATGAAGCATCTTTGCAATTATATTGAAGAAGATGGTACAGTCAAAAATGTTTCCTATGGGACTCCGATTGGACTTAACGGGGAATTTTACAAGACAATTCCGTGCTGCCCGATGACCTATGGACAGGCACTTGTGATTTTGGTGTTACAAGAGGCTATGAATACTGATTGGCATTAGAAGGGACTGGTTGTGAACATGAAAGAACGGGTTTTCTTTGAAGAATTTGACTCATTGTATTATTTTCATGGAGGCTCTGATAACTGGGTAATGCAGGGATTCCACTTTCACAACCAGTATGAAATTATTCTGTTTCTTACAGATGGAGCTTTGATGGAAGTTGGAAACCGTACTTACCATGTACGATCGGGGGATTTATTTCTCATTAACAACAAGGAATATCACCGTACCAGCGGCGGAACAGGAAAGACCTATCACAGGTATGTTCTCATGTTTGAGCCGGAGCTGTTAAACCAGATGGCAGAGGTGTTTCATTATGACTTTTCCCGATTTTTTGAGAACCGACCTGATCCATTTCTTCATCGTCTCCATTTAAGCGGAGAAAATCTTCAAAAGGTAGAAAAATATTTTGAAAAAATAGAGCAAAGCATTCATTCGGAAAACAGGGACAGGGCTGAATCAACCGTGAGAATTAAACTTTCCATACTGGAGCTGATTGCTTCTGTCAATGAGATGTACCAGTTTTTTATGGAAAAGGAAAAAAATAAGCCTGCTCAGGAATTTGTAGAAAAACAGGAAGAGGAATTTAAAGATCCGGTTCTTTACCGGGACAGAATTGAACAGCTAAAGAAGTATATTGCATCTCATGTAGAAGAAAGGCTGGATTTAAATGAGATTTCCTGCAGATTTTATATGAACCGGTATTATTTAAGCCACTATTTCAAAAAAGAAACGGGATTTTCCTTAACCCAGTATGTGGCAAATCAAAAGATTATTGCAGCAAAAGCTCTTTTAAAGGAAGGACACTCAGTTACTGATGTTGCTCTGGAACTTTCTTATAACAGTGACAGCCACTTTATCTCTGTCTTTAAAAAAATGACTGGAATTACACCGAAAAAGTACGCCCAGTCAAAAGAAAGCAAAAAAGAATGATTTCATATCTGGATTATGAGGTTTTTGCACCGCTTCAAATGATAAAATTAATTTACTAAATAACAAAGGAGAGGTATTTATGAAAAAAATGGTATCATGGTTACTTATGGGGGCATTGGCACTGGGAGCCTTAACCGGTTGTTCCGGTGGGGGAAAACAGGCGGAGAGCAAAGAAAAGAAGCTTGAAGTTGTGTGGTTTAGCGACAACAAAGAAGGTGAATCTTTCATGAAGCTTGCAGATGAGTATATGAAAGAGCATCCGGATATTAAAATCCAGCTGATTGAGGTTCCTTATTCTGATATGGAGAGCAAGATTAAGAACATGATTAACGGAAAGGAAGCGCCTGCCATTGCCAGACTCACCAATTTAGGGCCATTCCAGAACCAGCTTGTTGATCTGGGACAATACGTGTCAAATAAAGATGAGTTTGTAAACAGCTTTGGGGAAGGATTGAAATTTGTATTTGATGGCAAGGTGCTGGCAGCGCCCATGGATGTAACGGCCAACGGACTTATTTATAATAAGACAGCTTTTGAAAAAGCCGGTGTTGCTGTACCCCAGTCAGAGGATGAGGTCTGGACATGGGATGAGTGGAAGGCAGCCATGAAAACGGTAATGGAAAAAGGCGGCTGCAAATACGGACTTGTATATGACAAATCGCCGCAGCGGTTTACAACTCTTCTTTATCAGGCAGGAGGCGGACTTTTAAATAAGGAACTGAATGCTGGAGATTTTAATACGGAAGAGAATAAACATGCGATACAGTTTTTTAAAGATCTTCATGATGAAGAAATTGTTCCCTCTTCCGTATGGCTTGGTTCAGAAAATCCGAACAATTTATTCCGTACCGGTCAGGTAGCCATGCATTTTTCTGGAAGCTGGATGATAGCCAATTACAAAGATCAGATTACTGACTTTGAGTGGGGCGTGACCTATCTTCCTAAAGAAGCAGTACGCTCTTCCGTACCGGGAGGAAAGTATCTGGCAGCCTTCCAGAATACCGGAGTGGAAAAGGAAGCGGCAGAATTTATCGAATGGATCTCTAAGGCAGAGAATAACGCAAAGTACTGTGAAGAGAACAGCTACTTATCTCAGGTAAAAGGAAATGAGAGTTTAAACTATGCCTTTGGCAAAGAATATTTTAATATATTTTCGAAAGAACTGGCGGCAACCTCATCACGTCCGGGGGCAGAGTGGGGGTATCAGGCTTTGACCGGAGCTGTTCAGGGAGATCTTCGTGACAAGCTGGTGGAGGTTCTTGC
>JAQSYE010000229.1 GCA_029256305.1 Lacrimispora sp.
CAACGAATCCACTATTATTCGGTTCTACCAGTAAAAATGTAGAATCGGACACTTTTAGTGTATCGGGTATAAATAAATAATATTCTGTATGAAATCCTTTATCGGATGCAGCACCTATCTTAATTATTCTACCGCCGATCCCTGCATATCTGTAAGCCAGGAACTGAGTAACAAGCAGAAAAAATGCCATTTAAAAAAATGTTTCTTTTCTTCATCCATGCCTCCCGATTTCTAGCTGAGGTTCCAGCCAACCGCCTGTTTTCTGACTTCTATAAATTCACGATACAGACCATTTTCCCTCATCAGTTCTTCATGTCTGCCCTGCTCAACGATATGCCCTTTGTTTAATACAAAGATTTGATTTGCAGATCTTACTGTCGAGAGGCGATGTGCGATCATAATCACCGTTTTTTGTCTGGTCAATTCTTCAATGGCCTGTTGGAGCTGCTGCTCATTTTCCGGATCAACACTTGATGTGGCTTCATCTAAAATAATGATAGGTGCATCCTTTAATATAGCTCTTGCAATAGATATTCGCTGTTTTTCTCCTCCGGACAGACTACCTCCCCCTTCTCCTACAAGCGTTTCATATCCGTTTGGTAATGCAGTGATAAAATCATGGCAGCAAGCCTTCTTCGCAGCTTCCATAATTTCTTCCATTGTTGCTTCTGGCTTTCCAAATCGAATATTTTCCGCAATGGTATCATTGAAAAGATAGACTTTTTGGAAAACCATACTGATGTTTTTTAAAAGACTGTCTGATGTATAATTTTTGACATTGTGTCCTCCCATAAGAACCGCTCCAGAATCCACATCCCAAAAGCGAGCCATCAAACTGCATATCGTACTCTTTCCGCCCCCTGAGGGACCGACGATTGCCACTGTTGTGTTTTCTGAAATATCGAAATTAATATTGTTCAAAATTTTTCTGGTATCATAAGAAAAACTTACCTCTTTAAACTGGATTCCAAAATGTTTTGGTTTTAGATCCACTCCATTTTCATCTAAAACAGGCGCATTCTTAACCGCCTCAATCTTATCCAGATTCTTGTCAATGAGCTGTAACAGAGAAGTGGATGCTCCGATACCTTCTATATAGGTATACATAGCAAAGCTGGAAATTATAATAGCCAGAGTGTTCAAGAGGGAAAGCTCCCCACCTGCAAACAGATAACATGCCGCCATCAGCACTGCACATGCTGCAGCTTTAAACAGATAACTGTATAGTGAAGTAAGTCTGGTAAATACTTTTTCAAAGCTCAGATTCTGCCTGCAGCTTTCTGCAATTGCGGCATCCACTGCGCGGTTTGATTTATCAGCTATACCATATGCCTTTACAACAGAAATCCCCTGCACGTACTCTAAAATAGCAGAGGACAGGGCTTCCTGTACCTGTTGCTTCTTCGGTGCAACTTCCATACTTTTTTCTTGGATCTTACCATTAACCCATACTCCTAACAAAATAGCAACTGCGGAAATCAAACCAATTTTCCAGTTAAATAATGTAACGACCAGCGTAAGGACTATGGCATGAACCAGACCTACTACAATATTTGTAAGCACTGGACTCGCCATACTTTCAATTTCATTCATAGTTGTTGTTACTGTGGCGTTAATTTCTCCAAGACTATTCGCGCTGAAATAGCCCATCGGCATCCGCTTCAATCGATCACCTATTGTGATGCGTTCATCTGCACACATGGCGAAGCTTGCCATGCTTCCACTTTTATTGGCAAGATATTGAAACAGGATTTTTCCAAAAACACTGAGTATCAGGATAAAAAACACCCCTAAAACCACACCTACTGAAAAAGGTTCTCCAGTCTGCTGGCTTTTTAAAACAGCAGATAGACCGTATAAAATCCCAGCAATTGGAATAACTTCGCAAATAGAATAACAAATATGAAACCAAACAGCCAGTCTTAATCTGCTTTGATGTTTCCCTGCTAAATTCATTAATTTCTTCAGTACTTTTATCATAACGGGTTGCCTCCATTTAAATCATCTGTGTCCTTCGCGCCAATATGTGCCTTCCACATACTTTGATAAATAACACTTTTTTCAAGTAGTTCTGACTGAGTACCTTGCGCTTCAATACGCCCTCTGTTTACAACAATGATATTATCAGCGGAAGAAATCGTAGATAGTCTATGAGCGATTACGATCAGCGTTTTTCCCTGCACCAGTCTGGAAATTGACTGCTGAATCACCGCTTCGTTTTCCGGATCTGTATATGCGGTTGCCTCGTCCAATAAAATAATCGGACTATCCTTTAAAATTGCTCTTGCAATGGAAATACGCTGTCTCTCTCCACCCGATAAATGTCCACCACCATAGCCTACTACAGTATCATATCCATGTTCCAAAGACAGAATGAAATCATGACAGCTGGCCTTCTTTGCCGCTTCTTCAATTTCTTTATCCGTTGCATCTGGCTTCCCTATCCGTATATTTTCCCTTAAAGACAGATTGAACAGGAAATTGTCTTGCGCCACATACGATATTATCTGGCTGACCTGTTTAAGCGGAAGTTGTTTCATATCTATGCCGCCCAGTGTGATTTCACCGCCTTCTGCCTCCCAGAAACTGGCGATCAGTTTCGCTACTGTTGATTTTCCAGAACCTGAGGGTCCTACTATTGCTGTCATTGCTTTCGCTCTGGCTTCAAAAGAGATTCCTTTTAGAACGTTTTGGTCACCATATCCAAAGGTTACATTTTTAAAGACAATGTTATAGTTGTCCAATAACTTTTCCTCAGTTGGACGCTTCATTTCCTCTGCGTTCAAAATTTCCGAAACCTGATTCATAATGGTTCCCATCGAAGCCATATTGTCCGTGTACTTCATGGCCTGTACCAACGGGCCTGCTAAGCCAAAGGATAAAATAATACTGCTGACAAACACCGCCAGGCTAAGTGTCCCCTGCATGTAAAAATAGAGGGCCGAGGGCAAAACAAATAGCAACGTAGAAGGTATGATTGTCATTACTGCGGTATATTCCAATAATGTATTTACAAAAAAATCGGTTATCGCCTGACAACTGTTTTGAACAGCTCCCGCATATTTTTCGTAGGAGAGTGTTGACTGATTAAATGCCTTGATCGTCTCAATTCCGTTAATATATTCCACTGTCTGCGCATTCATCTCATTTCCAGCTTCTATATTTCTCTTGTAATGTTTTTTATATTTTTTCATTAAAGGAATATAAAACAAAAGCCCTATTGGAATCGTAACCAGGGAAATTAATGCAAGGCGCCAATCCAAATAAAAAAGATAGATAAAAATTATAACGGGAATTAAGAGGTTTGCTGTCATCTCAGGAATCAAATGTGCAAAAGGCGATTCCAATTTTTCAACTGTATCAACCAAAATGGTTTTAAATTCTCCCGATGGCCGCTCCGTAACGTAACCAAGCGGTACCCTTGAAAGTTTAGCTGTCAGGGCTGTTCGTATGGATAACAGAATGTTATATGCTGCCTGATGAGACAGTTCTGTAGATATGGCGCTGAATAACACCTTTCCCGTATAACCCAATAACGCCAATAACACTGCTTCCCCAATTCCTCTGAGCGTATATCTATATTCAATAATATCAATTACTATCTTTGCAGCCGCAAAATAAGGAATCATCCCACCTGCGATGCTAAGCACCGCAAATAAAACTGAGGCTGCTAACTTTCCTTTACAATCAGAAGCAAAAGCAAATATTTTTTTCATAAGGTTCACATCCTATTATTTTTCTCTTTCCTGCATACAGGAAAGTAGTAGTTTTTCATTCTTATTAATATTAAAATCCATATGACAACACCCTTTTAGCAGCTGCAATGCACGATTACAAGTTGCAACTGCAAATTCATAGTCATGCGTAACCACAAACAGTGTTTTTCCTTTTCTGGATAACTGTTTCAGATGTTCAGAAATTATGCGCATGTTCTCACCATCCAAGCCACTGGTTGGTTCATCTAAAATGAGAATGTCAGTGTCTATGATATCTGCAACTGCCAGAGTCAGCCGTTGCTTTTGCCCACCGGACAAAGATGCTGGATGTCTCTCCCTATATTCCCATAATCCATAACGCCTTAGGACTTCTTCAATCTCCTGCTCGTTTTGACTTGTCTGATTCAATGCCAGCTCTTCCCGCACGCTTTCTCCAAACAGCTGACAATCAGTATTTTGCATTACATAATATGCTTTTTTCCTGCGTTTCTTTGAAGTAACCTTGTTTCTATTATAAGAAACACTACCAGAAATTTCTTTCAAAAGTCCGCAGAGAATTTGTCCAAGTGTACTTTTTCCTACGCCATTTGGTCCAATCAATGCAATTACATCACCAGAATATGCCTTGAGCGAAAGTCCTGAAAATATCTCATTTTTCCCATAAGAAAAAGTGAGCGAATCTATTTGTACAGAAGGTTTGTCATGGGTAAGAATGTATGGTAACTGACCCGTGCATACTTGGAGATTCCCTGTCCGAAGACCCATGCGCTCTTTTTCCTCTATTTTCATTTCTTCTATTTGTTTCGGAGAAAATTCTTTGATTAAATGTCCATCCTCCATAAAAATAAAACGGTCAGCCAGCCCGGTCAAATAATAAAGTCGATGCTCAGCAACAACAATCGTCGCCCCACTTTTCTTTAGCACCCCCATCAAATCTCTCAATTTAATTACCGATGCCATGTCAAGATTCGCGGAGGGCTCATCAAAGACATAAATTCCTGGATTTACAGCATAAATGGAGGCAATGGCTATTTTTTGCTTTTCTCCGCTGGACATAGGATAAATATCCCTCCCAATCAGATTTTCGCCATTTATTTCCCTTACAGCATTCTTAATTCTCTCTTCAATTAACAGTCTGTCTATCCCATAATTCTCACATCCAAATGCCAGTTCATCCTCAGTCAGGCTGGCAAAAAATTGGCTTCTCGGATCTTGAAATATAGAACCAATCTCACGACCAATTTTCCATAGTGGGCTGTTATTCAAATCTTCACTATCTACCAGCACCCTGCCAGTAAGTCTGCCTTCGTAAAACTTAGCTGCAAGTCCATTAATAATTCTGGTAATGGTAGTCTTACCACAGCCGCTTTTCCCAGTAAGTACAACAAACTCTCCCGTACCAATGGTCAGATCTACTTGTTTCACATCGTAAACGCTGTCGTCTAAATAAGCATATGAAACATCTAAAAGTTCAATCATGTGATAGCCCGCCCTTCCCACACCAACATTCCGATCGTAGCAAATATGCCGATGAAACAAAGCCAAAAGTCGTGCCTGCGAAAAACAATCTCCCTCCGGGAGGTATGCTCCCCAGGAAATGCAATTCCCCTTGCTTCGGCAGATGCTGCCAGTTCTTCGGATATTCTGGTTGCCCTGATCATCACAGGGACTATAATATACTCTATTGCTCTTAAAGGATGTCGTGGCGACAGTAGTCCCCGAAGATGAAGTGCGGCAAACACACTTGAAAATTCATTTTTCACTGTGGGCAAAAATCGCAGCATAAAGGTTACTGGCAGCGCAAAAGTATCCGGTACATGCATTTTGTTAAAGACTGCAACGGCCTCTCCGGGGGGCATTCCCATTAACGGATGTGCCGCCATCAGCATTAGCATGATGCGGGTAATAATGAATAAAAACATGTCAGGCATTAATACGGTCAGCCCTTTCCCCGAAGAAATATATTTGATTAGAATAGCAATTAATGCAATAAAACCCACTTTGAGGGCACTACGAACATAGCCCTGTAAAATCAAATATAGCGTGAGAATTCCCAAAATCGAATAAACAATAATGTTGCTTGTAACAAAAGCTACAAGCAACATAGTGAGAATTAAAATAACGATTTTAGCACGAAAATCGAAATATAACGGTTTTCTCATTTTATAAGACCACTCTTTCGAAAATGCTTATTCATGAGTCTGCTTGCTACTAAGCAGCCTAGCACAGCCATCGCTAACGTCGCTGCACAGCTAAACAGTACCCACGGCGCCGAGGTATAATACTGGGTCTGTATGGCTGCCTGTTCTTCACTCACCCCACTTGCCAGATACGACTGTTTAAAAAACCAGATTTCTGCCATGCCATGTGTAGCTCTTACTAATGATGTAATTGCCCAACTGATAGAAACACTTACTATGCTTTTGTATTTGTCTTTTCCAAGCATACTAAGTTCTGCTATGATACCACCCACAATAAACCACGGTGCCATAAACGGACCCATCATCAAAGTAACCAAAAGCGCATGAATCAGATTGTAGATTAATGCTACGCCAGGTTTTCCCACTTTCATGCACATATAGACATAGAATGGAGCCAAAATAAAGGCTATGCACACCGCATTAAAAATCATATTGAAAAATAGGGATACCCCTGTAATCATAGAAAAAGCTATGAATACCACAAGCATGATTGCACTAAAAATCCC
>JAQSYE010000014.1 GCA_029256305.1 Lacrimispora sp.
TTGAAATTTACCATTTAACGAATGTTTAAGAAAGTTTTCATTGTAGTTTGGTTCATTATTGTATACAATAAAGAAGATCAAAACTGGAAAAATAAAGGATGTTTTATATGAATCGTTTGGCTAAAAAGATTGGAATTTTATCTGTGGTATTCCTGTTGGCTATCGCAGTTTATTTTATGTGGAATCAGAGAAATACGGAAAAAAGCGATGTAATGGTATACACCTCCATGGATGAAGCGGCCCTTCCTGTCGTATACGCGGACATGTATGGAAGAAAGATGAATCTGCTTCATGGTTATGTACAGGACATGGCACAGACCATATCAAGGGAAGCCCTTACCGTTCTTCCTCAGGATCGTAATTTAACCCTGGGGATTGCAGATTATAACGGCACCATAACCGGCATACAGTATGAAGTGCGCAGTCTTGATTTAAGCCGTCTGGTGGAACGCACCAGCTTAAGCAAATGGGATCAGGAAGAAGGAACCGTAAAGGCTTCCCTTCCCATACAGAATCTTCTGACAAAAGACAAGGAATATATACTGATCCTAACACTGGACACCTCTGATAACGGAACACTTTATTATTACACCCGGATCATGTGGACAGACAGTACCAATGCCAAGGACATGGTAGATTTTGCAGTGGATTTTACGACGAAGACATTTCACTATGACCAGGCGAGGGATCTTACCACGTATCTGGAAACCAATAATACCGAAGATAACAGTTCCCTGGGTCATGTTTCTATTAGATCCAGCTTTTCCCAACTCACCTGGGGTGGGCTGCCTATGGAACAAGTGGGGGAAATTCGTGCCACTTTAAAAGATTTAGACGGCGTGATGTGCAGCGTCAGCCTGGAGTATCAGGCAGCCCGGACCGGCGAAGGGGGCGACTCAGAGATTTATGAGGTGGAAGATACCTACACGATGAAATGGGACAGCCGCCGCATTTACCTTATGGATTTTGAACGGAGTACCAATCAGATATTCTCCGGACAGAAAGAACTGTTTTCGGGAAAACGGATTTCACTGGGGATAACCAACGCAGGTGCAGTACAAACAAAGAAAAGTCCGGGTGGTAATTGTATTGCTTATGGAATTAATCGGGATTTATGGACATATGATCAGAAACAGGGCCATGCAGTAAAGGTATTTTCTTTCCGGAGCGGAACAGATGATGGTCTTCGCAGCGGATATAACCAGCATGACATCAAGGTTCTCTCGGTAAGCGATAACGGCGATGTGGATTTTCTGGTCTACGGATACATGAACCGTGGGATACATGAAGGAAGCATGGGAATTGCTCTTTATCGGTACAGTAACGGTGATAATGCCATTGGGGAACGTTTCTTTACACCAGTCACTTCATCCTTTGAGATGCTCAAAGAAGAGGTGGACCAGCTTTCTCATTTGGGAACCAATGGAATGCTCTATCTCATGGCTGGAAGATCAGTCTATGGAATTGATTTAAACAGCAACGAATATATGGTACTGGCAGATTCTCTTTCTGAGGGGGGATATGCAATCAGCAGCACAGAACGTCATTTTGCATGGCAGGAAGGAAACGACGTTTACGGTGCCAGTGTCATTCACTTGATGGATTTGGATACAGGAATTAAAAGGGAGATCAACGGAGGCGAGGATAACCGGTTCCGTCCGCTGGGCTTTGTAGGCGATGATTTCATATATGGAATAGCGAAGAACGGTGACATCTGGTCACAAAACGGCAGAGTTCTGGATGCTCCTATGTACCGGATTGAGATTGTGGACCAGAGTGGAGCAATTGTTAAAAAATATGAACAGGATCAGTCTTATATTGCAGATGTAACAGTGGACGGAAGCCGGATTCATTTGACCCAGGTGCAAAAAAACGGGAACCAGTCCTATTCGGTCTCCAAGCAGGATACCATTGTCTGCAACCAGGAGATTTCCAATGAAGAGTTAAAGGGGATTGGCTGGTATGCTTCGGAAGACCGTAAAAAGCTCTATTTTGTCCAACTGGATGAGGAAGCGTCCAGCCGGGATGTAACGATTGCAGTGCCTAAAAAAGTAGCGTATGAAACAACGGAAGTGGTTGAATTAAAGAGTCGTCCTACCAATCAGGAAAACAGGTTTCTCGCCTATGCAGGAGGTCATTATCTGGGAAGCAGTAAAAGTTTTATTAAGGCGATGGAACTTGCCTATGATAAGATGGGGATTGTGACTGACCAGAATCAGGAGATATTGTGGAACCGGGTTAACCGGCCTCCGGTTAAAAGCATGAAAGATCCTTTGAAGAAAGGGGCGGCATTTAACAGGAATCTGTCGGGATTTACAGATGATGGATTAATGGATGGTGTCTTTATGATTGATGCCAGGGGCTGCGCCATAAATCAGGTCCTTTATTTCGTCGGACAGGGCTGTCCGGTTGCTGCTTATACTGGACAGGGCGGCTATCTGCTTATCTCCGGTTATGACCAGTATAATGTCACTTTGTACAATCCGGAAACGAAGGACAGCCAGAAAATGGGCTTAAATGATGCCTCTGCTTACTTTTCGGCCCTTGGCAATGATTTTGTCTGTGGGGTATTTATGGAATAAGAAAATGAGTTCTCTTTACAAATCCGTAAGATATGTTATAATCATGAAAGACGAATGTTAAAAATTAAGAGAATTGTAATAGATAAAAAGATAGTCAGAGGTGTGAAATGGAGCAGTATATTATGAAAGGCGGTAATCCTCTGGTCGGAGAAGTGACCATAGGAGGAGCTAAGAATGCCGCTTTGGGTATTCTGGCGGCAGCTATCATGACAGATGAGGATGTGCTGATTGATAATCTGCCTGATGTAAGAGATATTAACGTGTTATTGGAAGCAATCGAAGAAATTGGAGCAACAGTGGAGCGGATTGACAGACATACAGTCCGTATTAATGGACAGACAATCCGTGAAGTATCGGTTGATGATGAATATATCAGAAGAATCAGGGCTTCGTACTATTTTATAGGAGCGATGCTTGGAAAATATAAAAGTGCCCAGGTTCCTCTTCCAGGAGGATGCAACATTGGAAGCAGACCTATTGACCAGCATTTAAAGGGCTTTCGTGCATTGGGAGCCGATGTTAAGATTGAGCGAGGAGCCGTAATTGCTCACGCCATTGATCTTGTAGCAAGTCATATTTATCTGGATGTGGTCAGTGTAGGCGCTACCATTAACATTATGATGGCAGCAACTCTTGCAGAAGGACAGACCATTCTGGAGAATGTGGCAAAGGAACCTCACGTCGTTGACGTCGCTAACTTTTTAAACAGTATGGGCGCCAATATTAAGGGAGCCGGTACCGATACCATTCGAATCAAAGGCGTTACCAGTCTTCACGGGACGGAATATTCCATTATTCCCGATCAGATTGAGGCTGGCACATTTATGTGTGCAGCAGCAATCACACGGGGCGATGTTATGGTGAAGAATGTAATTCCAAGACACTTAGAAGCCATTACGGCCAAGCTATTGGAGATGGGCTGTGAAGTTGTGGAATTTGACGATGCAGTCCGTGTAGTGGGTAAAACCAATCAGAAGCATACAGATATTAAGACACTTCCCTATCCGGGATTTCCTACCGATATGCAGCCTCAGATGGCAGTAACACTTGCTCTTGCAGGCGGCACCAGTGTAGTAACTGAAAGCATATTTGAGAATCGCTTCCGCTATGTGGATGAGCTTTCCCGCATGGGTGCCAACGTGAAAGTGGAAGGCAACGTAGCTGTCATTGACGGGGTAACCGGTTTAACCGGAGCTTTTGTGAATGCTCCCGACTTACGTGCTGGGGCAGCGCTGGTAATTGCCGGTCTTGCAGCAGACGGATATACGGTTGTAGATGAAATCGGTTATATTCAAAGAGGTTATGAATGTTTTGAAGATAAGCTTCAGGGTCTGGGTGCCATGATTGAAAAGGTGGACTCAGAAAAAGAGGCTCAGAAATTTAAATTAAAAGTAGGCTAGGCGGGGGACTCCCCCGCCGTTTTGCTTGACAGGAGGAAGGGGCTATGGAAATGAAGAAGAAACCGGTGCTGGTTATCATGGCAGCCGGTATGGGCAGCCGGTATGGCGGATTAAAACAGATTGATCCGGTGGATGCCCACGGAAACAAGATCATTGATTTTTCTATTTATGATGCAGTGGAGGCCGGCTTTGAGAAAGTGGTTTTCATTATTAAGAAAGCGATTGAAAAGGAATTTAAAGAACACATCGGAGACCGTATGGCTGCCCATGTAAAGGTAGAGTACGTCTATCAGGAGCTTTTTAAGCTGCCAGATGGATATCAGGTTCCGGAGGGACGTGTAAAGCCCTGGGGAACAGGTCATGCCATCCTTTGCTGTGAAGATGTGATTGATGGTCCTTTTGCCGTGATTAATGCTGACGATTACTATGGGAAAAGTGCTTTTGTGTCTGTTTTCAACTTCTTATCCCAAGTTCAGGAGGAGAATAAATACCAGTTTTCCATGGTTGGCTATAAGCTCTACAACACACTGACAGAGAACGGTCATGTAGCGAGAGGAGTCTGCACGGTCTCAGAAGACGGATTACTCACTGATATCTGTGAAAGAACCAGAATAGAAAAACATGGAGAGAGAGCCGAATATACATTAGATGACGGGGCAACCTGGACCGGTCTTTCCGAAGATTCCCTTGTATCCATGAATTTATGGGGATTTACCGGAAGTATATTAAAAGAGCTGAAAGAACGATTCCCTGTTTTTTTGAACAGAGAGTTAAAAGAGAATCCTCTCAAATGCGAGTACTTCCTTCCCTTTGTGGTTGATGAGCTTTTAAAAGAGGAAAAGGCAGAGGTAACTGTGTTAAAGAGCATAGACCGTTGGTACGGTGTTACCTATCAGGAAGATAAAAGTATGGTAGTCCAGGCCATTGCAGGCTTTAAGGCAGCAGGACTTTATCCGGAAAAGCTGTGGGACTAGCTGAAAATCGGCAAGGCTATTGACATATGTCCGTTATTAGAGTAAAATAAAAAAGCAGCTATTTTAACTGCTAATTGAATAACAAATGAAAAGTCGTAATATCCCTTATTCAGAGTGATGGAGATACAAAGGATCTGTGAAGTCACGGCAACCCCTGTCGGTTTAGTGGTTTTAACCACAAGAAACGTATGGAAGGTGCCAACCTGAGCGAGAAATCGAGCAATAAGAGGATTTGATATAGTGTTTAATCAAGTCCGCGTTGCTGCGGACTTTTCTTTTTGTTATTCCCCCATGTAAAGTAGAGGAGGAAATGACAACATGGAAAAATTATTATTTACATCGGAATCCGTAACAGAAGGACATCCGGATAAAATGTGCGATCAGATCTCTGATGCGATTCTGGATGAGATGTTAAGACAGGATCCCATGAGCAGGGTAGCCTGTGAAACTTGTACCACTACCGGTCTTGTTATGGTTATGGGAGAAATCACTACCCAGGCATATGTAGACATTCAGAAGGTAGTGCGTGAAACGGTAAGAGAGATCGGTTATGACCGCGCAAAATACGGTTTTGACTGTGAGACCTGCGGAGTGATTGTGGCTCTTGATGAACAGTCCAAGGATATTGCCATGGGTGTTGACCGTGCGCTGGAAGCGAAAGAAAATAAGATGTCAGAGAAAGAAATCGATGCCATCGGAGCCGGAGATCAGGGAATGATGTTCGGTTACGCCAGCAACGAGACAGAAGAATATATGCCATATCCTATCGCACTGGCTCATAAGCTTGCACTTCAGCTGACAAAAGTTCGTAAGAATGGAACCTTAACCTACCTTCGCCCGGATGGAAAAACCCAGGTGACAGTAGAATACGATGAGAACGGCAAACCTCTTCGCCTTGATGCGGTGGTATTATCTACCCAGCATGATGAAGATGTCAGTCAGGAACAGATTCACAAAGATATTAAAAAATATGTATTTGATGAGGTTATTCCTGCTGAACTAGTCGATGACCATACCAAATTTTTTATTAATCCTACCGGCCGCTTTGTAATCGGCGGACCTCACGGAGACAGCGGTCTTACAGGACGTAAAATTATTGTGGACACCTATGGCGGTTATGCACGCCACGGCGGCGGCGCATTTTCCGGTAAGGACTGCACCAAGGTTGATCGTTCAGCCGCTTATGCAGCCCGTTATGTTGCAAAGAACATCGTAGCAGCCGGCCTTGCTGATAAGTGTGAGATTCAGCTGTCCTATGCCATCGGAGTTGCTCACCCCACCTCCATTATGGCTGATACCTTTGGAACCGGAAAGGTAAGCAATGAAAGACTGGTTGAGATTATCCGGGAAAACTTCGACTTACGCCCAGCTGGAATTATTAAGATGCTGGATTTACGCCGTCCAATCTATAAGCAGACTGCAGCATACGGTCACTTTGGAAGAAACGATTTAGATTTGCCATGGGAAAAGCTTGACAAAGCCTCCCTTTTAAAAGAATATTTATAATCATAATAAGTGAAGGATGCCGCAATAAACAGCTGATTTATAGCTGGAAGCGGCATCTTTTTTTATGGATAAACGGACAGATGGACGTTCAATTTTTATGTTATGGATCCTTTTTAATATTTGGCACTAAAACTAGCGCCAAATCCCAGTTACTTCGTGTTGTAATTTAAAGCTCATAATGATTATAATAAGGCTATGAAAAGGAATTGATTGGCCAATCATACCTTCCACGGATCACACAGTAAATACTATATCATAAAGTGAGGGTATGTAATATGAAAGAGAAGGTACAAGTATTTGGCCGCTTTTTAAGCGGCATGGTAATGCCGAACATCGGTGCATTTATTGCATGGGGGCTGATTACGGCATTGTTTATCCCAACGGGCTGGTATCCCAATGAAGCCATCGGAGCACTGGTTTCTCCTATGGCCAGCATGCTTCTGCCGCTTTTGATCGCCTATACGGGTGGTACGGTTGTTTATGGTCAGAGGGGGGGCGTGATCGGTGCAATCACAGCTATGGGAGTGATCGTTGGATCAAGTATTCCCATGTTTATGGGGGCAATGATCGTGGGTCCGGTCAGTGCCTGGGTACTTAAGCAGTTTGACCGAAAAATAGAGAAAAAGATCCCCGTCGGTTTTGAGATGTTGATTAATAACTTTTCCCTGGGCATCATCGGTGCAATTTTAACAGCTATTGCCTTAAAGGGAGTTGCGCCTGTTGTAGAGGTTTTGAACCGGGTGATGGAATCAGGGGTCGGGTTCTTTGTGGATCATAAACTGCTGCCTCTGGCAAGCGTCTTTATTGAACCTGCCAAGGTTCTGTTTTTAAACAATGCCGTCAACCATGGGATTCTTTCTCCTATGGGAATTCAGCAGGTAGAGGAAGTGGGGAAATCCATATTCTTTCTTCTGGAGGCAAACCCGGGACCGGGACTTGGAATTTTACTGGCATATTGTATCGCGGGTAAGGGATCTGCCAGGAGCTCAGCACCCGGTGCGATCATCATTCACTTTTTAGGAGGAATCCATGAGATTTATTTCCCTTATATCCTGATGAATCCTCTTTTACTTCTGGCGGTTATTGCAGGAGGGGCCAGTGGAATTTTTGTCTTCCAGATCCTGGGTGTGGGATTGATCTCACCGGCGTCTCCCGGAAGCATCCTGGCTGTTCTTGCAATGACACCAAGAGGCGGATACTTTGGTGTCCTGGCAGGTGTTACGGTAGCTGCTGCAGTTTCCTTCATTGTGGCTCTTCCCCTGCTTCGGTTTACAGGAAAAAGCGGAGATCTGGATGAGTCAAAGGATAAAGTTAAGAAAATGAAGCAGGAGTCAAAAGGAAATCAGACAGCGGAAATGAAAACGGTATCTAGCAGTAGTGTTAAAAAAATTGTATTTGCCTGTGATGCAGGTATGGGTTCCAGTGCTATGGGTGCAACAGTCTTGAAAAAAAAGCTGGCGGCAGCAGGATTTACAGATATTTTAGTGGTTCACTCACCGGTGTCCTCAATTCCCCAGGATGCTCAGATTGTAGTGACTCATAAGGAATTGAAAGAGCGTGCGGCTCATAGCAATCCGGAGGCACAACTGGTTCTGATTACCAATTTTATGGCTGCACCGGAATATGACCAGCTAGTGGAATCGTTAAAAAGTAATTAGTTAAAATACATATAAAAAAGGACTGCCTTTCTGGTATCTGATTGTAAACCATGATATAATACTTACAAATATATAATGGGTTCAAAAGGGGAATTTCACAGATGAAATTAGCGGGGAAAGTACTGAAGTATTATAGCAGGGTGATTGCTGAATGCATACCTTTGTTTGTGACAGCAGGACTGCTGTCAGTGTTTTCGGCAGGCATATTACAGAATGAGCACCTGTATGAAATGTCAAAAATTTTATCTTTTCTGGTGATTCCGGTATTTATGGGATATAAAGCAGGCACAATGTGCGGCGGGGAGGTCGGCGGTTTAGCCGGCACCCTTGCCGCTTCTGTTGTTGTTATGGCAGAGCCTGCCTCTTCCATGATTCTGTCTGCCATAGTAGGCAGCATCGCCGGATTTTTATGCAAGAAGGGACTGGACCGGATCAAGAACTGGATTCCTTCCGGCTTTGAGATGCTTTTTAGCAACTTATACTTAGCATCCTTAGGTCTGCTTGTCGGAGGAGCTGCCAGTGTTTTGCTGATACCGGAGGCAGAATGGCTTCTGGGTTTTTTGGGGAAAGGCTTATCATTTATGATAGACAGGGGAATCATCCCTTTTATCAGCTTTGTGGTAGAACCGTTAAAAATTATATTTTTTAATAACTGGATCAATCACGGCTTTTTTATGCCGCTGGGATTGGAACAGCTAAAAACCCAGGGGAGTTCCATTTTATTTCTTTTGGAGACCAATCCCGGTCCGGGATTCGGGATCCTTCTTGCTTATGCCCTGGTTCACCGGAACATGAGAAAAGCAATGGTATCCAGCCTTATTATCCAGTCTCTGGGAGGCATCCATGAGGTTTATTTCCCCTATATACTGTCAGATATCCGATTATTAGCTGGAGCCATTGCAGGCAGCATCGCAGGAAATTACTGTTTCATGATGACAGGCAGTGGACTGCTGGGGCCCGCTTCACCTGGAAGTATCATTACCATACTGATAATGGCGGACAAAAAGCATTGGCTGGGGATTGTTATGGGGATTCTTATTTCCGCTGCGGTGACTTGCTTTCTGTCCTGCCTGATCCTGTTGGGAAACAGGAGGAAACCAACAACAGATGAAGAAAAAGAGCAAAAGAGTGAAGAGATGCCGATGAAGAGAATGGAACATGTCAGATTATATTTTGTCTGCGACGTAGGAATGGGATCCAGCGCTATGGCCAGTGCCCTTTTTAAAAAAAAATTAAGACTGGAAGGACTGACAGATGTAGAAGTATTCCATGTGTCGGCTGACCGAATTCCTGCAGATGCAGATGCCGTTGTCTGCCAGAAGGATTTTGCCCGTTTCCTGACAGGAATTCATATTCCATGCTTTACAGTGGATAATTTAACAGATATGTCGGGCTATAGGGAACTCCTGAGCTGGTTAATGGGAGGTGGATGAGATGGCAGGTAATGATTTTACGCCTAGAATGCAGCAAATCGTTGTGGCTCTGCTTAAAGAGCATGGACCTGTTCCTGTGAAGCAACTTGCAGACCAGATCCGTATCAGCAAAAGAACCGTGCAAAGGGAGTTGGAATACATTCCCAGGGCATTGAAGAAATACGGCCTGACTTTTTGTTCAAAAACCGGAACTGGAATCTGGCTGGAAGGTGACCGGACGCAGATGGAAGCCTTAAAGGCTGAACTTGAATCCGATGATGCGCTTGATGTTTCGGACCGTATGGAACGACAAAAGCGTCTGGTCCTGGAAATTCTCAAGGATAAGACGCTAAAAAAGCTGTATTATTATAGTGATATATTCGGGGTCAGCGAGGCCACCGTCAGCTCGGATTTAGAAGCGGTCAAAGAGTGGTTTCACAAGTATCATCTGGAAATAAAGAGAAAGCCGGGATACGGTGTGTTTATTGAGGGCAGTGAACGGGATTTCCGTCGGGCACTTAGGGTGTTTATCGATGAAAATATTCATACAGAGATTATACAGGGGATGTATGAGGACCGGAACCAGTCCGTGTTAAATGTAATTCAGAATAAAAGTGAGAGGAATATTTATAGAATCCTGGATGACGATATTGTAAAACGGGTGACTGCCTGCATCTTAAGGATACGGGATAAGCGAATCCTGAATCTGACCCAGGATTCCTACCTTGGCCTGGTGATCCATGTGGCGATTGCAGTGAACCGGATCCGCCGGCAGGAGATCATCGAGGAAAACCCCCTTATGGAGGATTTTTTGCAGAAAGACCAGGATTATGATCTGGCTAAAACAATAACAGAATCCCTGGAATTGGAGTTTCAGATTCCCATTCCGGAAATTGAGTGTGCCTATATCTGCCTTCACATTAAAGGCTCTAAGATCCAGCAGCTTAATATTGACGAGAAGTCAAAAAGTGAAATTGAGGAATCCAGGGAGCTGTGGGAAGTGGTCAATGAAATGATCGACTGCTATAACGATGGCATGGCTTATTTGTTAAAACAGGATGAGGAATTTGTGATTCAGGGACTGATTGCCCATTTAAAGCCCACTCTGGTTCGCCTTGCCAATGGTATGAAGATCCAGAATCCTTTGCTGGAGCAGATCAAACGGGATTATCCGGCTATATTTGAGCGGTGCAGGACCGTTGCCAGGGTAATCGAAGACCGATATGGGTATGAGGTGCCGGAGCCGGAGATCGGGTTTCTTGCTGTACACTTCGGTGCGGCTGAAGTCCGGATGGAAAGCAGGAAAGAAAGCCGGAGAAAGGTGGATATCGGGATCGTATGTGCCAGCGGGATCGGAATTTCACGGCTTATGTCTTCTAAAATTGCCAGAGATTTTTCAGACAGGGTGGAGCTGTCTGTTTATGGTATGGCGGACTTAACGCCCTATGTGCTTAACAAGACGGATTTCTTTGTATCCACTGTGTCACTAAAGGAGGAGGCGGACATCCTGTTTGTAAGCCCTTTGCTTTCCGCCAAAGAGATGGAGCGGATTGCTGGTAAGGTGCGACAGTGTGAATATATGCCTAAAAAACAGGATAACAAGGAGTTTACCATTCAGCTGGACCAGGTGAATTTTATGGCGGTTCAGATCAAGAATGTCATCAGGCACATGGAGTATCAGCGGGTAGACAACGGAATCACCTTTGAGGAACTGCTGATAGCCGTCAGTGAAAAACTGGCATCCTACGCAGAACGTCAGATCATTATCCAGGAGGATTTATTGAGGAGAGAACGGCTTTGCAGCCAGATATTTCCTGATTTCAGCTTTGCTCTGCTTCATGCCAGGACGGAAGGAGTGGTAAAACCTGTGTTTTCGGTTTGCCAGACAAAAGACGGAATGCCATTTTATGACCCTTATTTTAAAGGTGTAGGTGTTGTGCTGGTCATGTTGGTGCCAAAGGATGACCACGCAGCGGAAAACAGTGAGATCCTGGGGATTTTAAGCGAGCGGCTGATTGAGGAAGAGGAGTTTTTAGAGGCTGTGAGACATGGAGGAAAAGAGAAGATAAGAGCCTTTGTTTCCCAGTATTTAAATCAATATTTCAGACATTATCTGGATAAAATGTGAGGAATAAAAAAGAAAAGTCGGGTCCGAGATGGACCTGGCTTTTTTTCGTGCTTTTTAGTTTTGGCGTCATCTGATGGCGCCAAATGCCATTTTGTTTTCGTTGAAAAAGATAGGATATGGACCCTATAATTTAATAGAACACTAGCAGAGGAGGGGAATAGCGTGTTTGGATACGGGAAAAAAAATGAAGAAAAGAATACAGAACTTCTGGAACTTGGGAATATCCGTTTGAATTGCAGACCTGGAGAAAAAGAGACAGTCATTAGGGAAGTAGGGAGAATGCTTTACGAAAGCGGCTGTGTAGATGAGACCTATATAGAGGCAATGCTTCGGCGGGAGTTGACCTTTCCCACCAACATCGGCAATGGGATCGCACTTCCTCACGGTGTGGAGGAAGCCAAAAAAAACATCAAACGCTCCGGTATTGCAGTCATGGTATTTCCTGACGGAACAGACTGGGGAGGAGAGATGGTGAATCTGGTCATGGGGATTGCAGGGGCAGGAGAGGAGCATTTGGAGATACTTTCCGTCATTGCACAGTGCCTTGCTGATCCGGAGGATGTGAAGCGGATCACCAGGTGCAGTGCACAAGAGATCTATACCATGTTCACCGGAAAGGGGTGCTCTTAATGATTGTTACAGTAACCATGAATCCAGCCATTGATAAAACAGTGGATATTGGAAGATTTGAACGGGGAGATTTAAACAGAATAAAGCGGGTGGAAATGGATGCCGGAGGGAAAGGCATTAACGTTTCCAAGACAATCAGGGAATTAGGAGGGGAAAGTATTGCCACAGGTTTTGTGGGAGGAACCAGTGGTAACATCATCAGACAGGTTCTGGCTGACCTTGGCCTCAGGACCGATTTCGTAGACGTAAAAGGGGAGACGAGAACGAATTTAAAGGTGGTGGAGGAAACCGGAGAGGTGACAGAACTTAATGAGCCTGGACCGGAAGTATCAAAGGAACAGTTGGAAGATCTGCTTAACAGGCTGGAAGGCTATGCAAGCCCGGATACCTTGTTTGTACTGGCAGGGAGCATACCGGCCGGAATACCAACGGATATATACCGCAGGATCACAGAACAGGCCCACCAAAAAGGGGCAAAGGTTTTGCTGGATGCGGACGGCGCGTTATTTTCAGAATCCTTGAAGGCACAGCCGGATATGTTAAAACCCAACCGTTCAGAACTGGAACGGCATTATCAGCTGGAATACAGGGCTTCCGAACAGGAGCTGATTTCCATGGGAGAGAAGCTTCTTAATCATGGAACTTCCATGGCTGCAATTTCCCTTGGACAAATGGGTGCCATTTTTTTGACAAAAGATAAGCGGTACCGCTGTCCTGGACTTCGGGTAAAAGCCCATTCCACTGTAGGCGCTGGGGATGCTCTGGTTGCAGCCATGGCATATAGCTGGGATGAAAAGCTTCCCCTTGAAACCTGCATCCGTTTATGCATGGGTGCTTCTGCAGGCGCGGTCACCAGCATAGGAACCAAGCCACCTCACCGCAGTCTGGTGGATGAATTGGTCAAGCAAGTTGAACTGCAGGAACTTTAATATTAAAATTTATGAATAAGTTTGGAGGCTGGAAATATGAAAACAAAAGCGGTAAGAATGTATGGTACGGATGATTTGAGACTGGAGGAGTTTGAACTTCCACAGATTAAGGAAGATGAGATTCTTGTAAAAGTCATGAGCGACAGTATCTGTATGTCCACCTACAAGCTGGTAAAGCAGGGGAAAAAGCACAAAAGGTCGCCGCAAAACATGGATACCAATCCGGTAATTATCGGTCATGAATGTTCAGGATTGATTGTAGAAGTGGGAAACAAATGGAAGGATCATTTTCAGCCAGGGCAGAAATTTTCTCTGCAGCCAGCGTTAAATTACATGGGAAAGCTGGATTCACCCGGATATTCGTATGAATTCTGCGGAGGGGCCTGTACATACTGTATCATGCCGAATGAGGTTATGGAGCTGGGATGTCTTCTGGATTATACCGGAGAGAGCTTTTTTGAAGCATCCCTGGGAGAACCGATGAGCTGCATCATTGGTGGATTCCATGCCAATTATCATACCAACAAAAGGAATTATGATCATGCCATGGGAACCAAAGCTGATGGAAACATCCTGATTATGGGAGGATGCGGACCCATGGGGCTGGGAGCAGTCAGCTATGGTCTTCAGTTTGAAAATAAACCAAAGAGAATTGTGGTCACGGATATCAGCGATGAACGCATTGCCCGGGCAAAGGAAGTGATTTCAGAAGAGTCTGCTTTGGCGCGAGGAATTCAGCTTCTCTATGTTAATACCGCTAAAATGGATGATCCCATCTCTGAACTAATGGCCATCACCGGAGGCCATGGTTATGATGATGTATTTGTGTATGTCCCTGTGAAAGATGTGGCGGAGATGGGGGATAAACTCCTTGCTTTTGACGGTTGCATGAACTTTTTTGCGGGTCCTTCTGACAACCAGTTTAAGGCAGGGATCAATCTTTACAACTGCCACTACACAAGCACACATATTATGGGAACCACAGGCGGTAACACAGATGATCTAGTAGAGGCCAATCAGCTTTCGGCACAAGGAGCCATTGAAGCGGCTGTTATGGTAACCCATGTGGGAGGAATTGACAGCATTGCAGAGGCGACAAAGAATTTACCTGCCATACCAGGAGGAAAAAAACTTACCTATACGCAACTGAATATGCCATTAACAGCAATTGATGAATTTGAGGAGCTGGGTAAGACGGATCCGCTGTTTAAAAAGCTTAGTGAGTCCTGCAATGCCCATAGGGGATTATGGAATGGGGAAGCGGAAAAGATTCTTTTTGACCACTTTGGCATTGATCCAAAGGGATTATAATTAAGGGCGGAATATTTATAAATCAACAGAGGGTGTCGCAAGAAAAACCAATTTATGGTTTTGAAAGCGGCACCTTATTTTTTTCTAAGATTAAATAATTAATAATAAAAAAATGATAATACTATTTATTTTACAGGATGCCTTAAATTTTAGAATTGTTTTATAAATTATACGGTCCATGTGTGTTATAATACCTTTACGCAATATTAATTTTTTGTTATAAATCAAAGATAACGTGGGAGAGACGAAAAGGTGAAATTAAAATTAAGAACACGCCTGGTCGTAGCGTTTATAATCATAACGGTCGTACCTCTGACCATGATTTTTGCAGTGGTTACAGGTCTGGGAAGCTATCAGATGAGAGCATTCCGCAAAGCCTATAACTTAACGGAGCATGTGGATCTTTTATCCGGCAATTCCCTGCAGATATTTAACCGTTTAACCAGAGAAACTCAAAAAGAGATCAGCAGAATATTACAAAGCGATCCTGACAAGTTTAATGATCAGGATTTTTTGCAGAATTTAAATGAAAATCTGGCATCCAAGTATTCTTATATGATTGTGAGAAAAGGGAATACTTTGATTTATGATGGTAACAGCTATATTACCCAGGGAATTTATCAACAGCTGCCCAAGTATGAGGAGATAGATAGCACTCTTGACGGTGCGATTTATTTAGATGGGGAGACACAGCACCTTGTTAAGCAGATGGACTTCCTGTATTCAGACAAGGAAACGGGAAGTGTTTTCATCGTATCCAATGTAGACGGTCTTCTTCCTGAGATCAAGGTTATGATGGCAGAGATGCTGTTTGCGGCCATTATGATCATACTGTTTACAGATGCCATTTTAATGATGTGGGTATACCGGTCAGTAGTGAGCCCTTTGGGACGGCTGCAGGTTGCCACCAAAAAGATCAAGGATGGAAACCTGGATTTTAACCTTGAGATAGAGAATGATGACGAGATTGGCCAGCTCTGCCAGGATTTTGAGGAGATGAGAATCCGTTTAAAGGAATCCGCTGAGGAAAAGGTGCAGTATGATAAGGAGAACAAGGAACTGATCAGCAATATATCCCATGATTTAAAGACTCCAATTACCGCCATCAAAGGGTATGTGGAGGGAATTATGGATGGTGTTGCTTCGTCCCCTGAGAAGCTGAACCGTTATATCCGGACAATCTACAACAAAGCCAATGATATGGATAAGCTGATTGACGAGCTGACCTTTTATTCCAAGATTGATACCAATAAGATTCCTTATACGTTTTCCAAAATCAATGTGTCCAATTATTTTGGTGACTGCATCGACGAGGTAGGGCTTGAGATGGAGGCAAGGAGCATTGAACTTGGTTATTTTAACTATGTAGATGAGGACATGATTATTATTGCAGATGCGGAGCAGATGCGCAGGGTCATTAACAATATCATCAGCAATTCAGTAAAGTATATGGATAAGAAAAGTGGTATCATCAATATTCGGATCAAGGATGTAGGTGATTTTATCCAGGTGGAGATTGAAGACAACGGAAAGGGAATTCCGGCGAAAGACTTGCCAAGCATTTTTGACCGCTTCTACCGGACTGATTCCTCAAGAAATTCTTCTCAGGGAGGAAGCGGAATCGGTTTATCCATTGTCAAGAAGATCATCGAGGATCACGGAGGCAGAATCTGGGCCACCAGCAAAGAAGGAATTGGAACCGAAATACACTTTGTTTTAAGAAAATACCAGGAGGTTATGCAGGAATGAGCAGAATATTGATAGTGGAAGATGAAGAAAGCATCGCGGAGCTGGAGAAAGATTATCTTGAGTTAAGCGGATTTGAAGTAGGGATTGAGAATGACGGAGAAAAAGGGCTTAAGATGGCGCTCCATGAGGATTTCGACTTACTCATTCTGGATCTGATGCTTCCTGGAGTGGATGGATTTGAGATATGCAGGAAGGTCCGTGAAGTGAAGAACACTCCCATTATCATGGTTTCCGCTAAAAAAGAAGACATCGATAAAATCAGGGGACTTGGTCTTGGAGCCGATGACTATATTACAAAGCCGTTTTCTCCCAGTGAGATGGTTGCCCGCGTAAAGGCACATCTTGCCCGCTATGAGCGTCTGATCGGCAGCGGTATGCCGGATAATGAGATTATTGAGATCCGAGGCCTTAAAGTCGACAAGACGGCAAGACGTGTATGGATTAACGGGGAAGAGAAGAACTTCACCACCAAGGAATTTGATTTACTTACTTTCCTGGCTCAGAACCCCAACCATGTTTATACAAAAGAAGAATTGTTCAATAAGATCTGGGATATGGAATCCATCGGAGATATCGCCACAGTTACGGTGCATATTAAAAAGATCCGGGAAAAGGTTGAGTTCAACACGGCAAAACCTCAGTACATTGAGACGATCTGGGGCGTAGGTTACCGCTTTAAGGTGTAATGATGAAAGAAAAATTATACGAGATCCCCCTAAACGATGCCATGGATGCCGACGATGAGTGCCCGTTTTGCTATCTGGAACGAACAGGGGAAGAAGAACTGATGGACTTCGTACTGGGATCCTGTGCTTCTTATATGGAAAGCGATACCAGAGAGAAAACCGATTGTGCAGGTTTTTGCCGGACCCACCAGAAACGGATGTTTGACTATGGCAATGCTCTGGGCAATGGTTGGATATTAAAAACCTACTATAAGAAACTGATTTTGGAAATGCAGGAAGAATTTAAGAACTTTACTCCAGGTAAAAAATCACTGAAAGACCGGATTACCGGCAGGAAGGCAGAGGAAAATCCCATCTGCCGCTGGATTGAAGGTAAAGAGAAAACCTGCTACATCTGTGACAGGTCTTTAGCGGTATATGATCGTTATATTGCCACGTTTTATCATCTGTATAAAAAGGATGCTTCCTTTGCTCAGAAGTTAAAAAGGGGCAAAGGATTTTGTCTGCATCACTTTGGAGATCTGATCAGAGAATCAGACCGGTATTTGAATGACAAAGAACGGGAACAGCTTTACGCTCTGATTTTCCCCCTTATGGAACAGAACATGGAACGGGTCTCTGGCGACATAGACTGGTTTATTGAAAAGTATGATTATCTAAACCGAGATGCAGACTGGAAGCAGTCGAAAGATGCGGTTCAGCGGGGAATGCAGAAAATCAGGGGAGGATATCCGGCTGATTCTCCCTATAAGCAGAAATAGCCTGCTTTATCTGCTACGGATTAATGCGCTTAAACTGCCCCGGTGTGCAGCCGGTTGTCTGGCGGAAGGTGCGGATAAAGTTGGAGTAATCCATAAATCCTGACAGATGGCATGCCTCTGAAACGGTATGTCCTTTCAGAAGCAGTTCCTTTGCCAGAGCCACCCGCTTTACAACAATATACTGGAAGATGCTGCTTTCTGTTTCCGATTTAAATAAGTGACTTAGATAATACTTATCTAGGGACAGGGCAAGGGAGATAGAGTCCAGAGAAAGCGGCTCGGTTAAATGGTCATCAATATAATTCATGATGGTCTGGGCCCGATGGGGCTTTGGCGCTGTTTTTACAGAGCCGGTATTCCGCCAGGCCTGATTAATGAGTATTAAAATTTGAATAAGGGTTGTTAAAGCCGTTAAATCGCTGCCGTATAAGCAGCGTTTTTTTATTGCTTTTTCCAGATTCTTTGCCATGGAAATGATAAGCCCATGATCCGTCTGTGACAGCAGGACCAGATTGTTTTTTCCGGGATCTCTGTGGAAACAGTCTAAGAGATTGGTTGATGGGGTACAATAAGGGCGGATATAGGATGGATTAACGTGAATCACCAGTCTGGTAAAGGGTTCATTGGAAGTATTGATGGCCTTATGAATCTCCCGGTTGGAAAACAGAATCAAGCTGCCCGGAGTCATGTCATAGCATGCATTTTCAACAAAATACTGGATATGTCCGTCTACCAGAAGATAGATTTCATGGCTGTTATGCATGTGGAAGTCCACATTGCCAGCCGTATTACTGGTGGTGAAATCACAGCTGATGGGTTCGGAAAATTCACTGTAATGATAGGGGCTTTCCTTTTTCATAAGACCTCCTTAAATAGACAATTTACGCATGTTTATAGTCAATCTGCGCAAACAAATTGCGTTAAAACAATTATATAATAGAAATACAGAAGAAACAAGGGAAAGAAAAGAGGAGTGATTATGGTTCGGGTTGGTGTGGTTGGCTGCGGAAATATCGGAAAGGTCCATTCCATGATCTTAAAGGAATTAAAAGAAGTCAGGCTCTGCGCCATGGCTGATATTCGTATAGACAGGGCGGAGGAATTCTGCCGCCAATATACGGAAGGAAAAGGACATGCATACGAATCACTGGAAGAGATGCTTGAGAAGGAAGAACTGGATGGAATTCATATTTGTACGCCTCATTTCTGCCATGTCCCCATGGCGGAGATGGCTCTTAAAAAAGGCCTTCACGTATTCATGGAGAAACCGCCTGCGATAAACAGGCAGCAGTTTGAGCAGTTAGAAAAGGCATCTTTGGAAAGCGGTGCAAGACTTGGGATCTGTTTTCAGAACCGGTATAACGAGACTACTAAAAAAGCGACTGAATTGATTGAGGAAGGAAAAATCGGAGCCATACGCGGAGGCAGGGCATTTGTCACCTGGCACAGGGATGCGCCCTATTACACGGAAAGCGGCTGGAGAGGGAAACTGGAGACAGAAGGCGGCGGAGCACTTATGAATCAGTCTATTCATGCTCTCGATTTACTCCTTGGCTGGCTTGGAGAGCCGGTCAGAACAGAAGCTTCCATGAGAAACCACCACTTAAAAGGGATCGTGGAGGTAGAAGACACCCTGGAAGCCTATATGGAGTTTACCCAGGGAAAAGATCCTGTAAGAGCCAGCTTTTACGCAACCACAGCCTATGTCAGTGATGCGCCCGTTCTTGTCGAAATTGCAGGGGAAAGAGGTTTTATCCGGGTGGAAGGAGATGCAGTCACTTATCAGGAGGCAGGAGAACCCGAACCCGTGATCTGGCGCTCGAAGAAAAACCTCGTACCGGGAAAATCTTACTGGGGCAGCGGACATGAAGCCTGCATTCACGATTTTTATGATTGTGTCAATGCAGGGAAGGCCTATGGAAACGATTTGGAGTCGGTTCGACGTACCTTTAATACAATGATGGATATTTATGAATCTGCAGGAAGTGAGGAGAAATAAACGATGGAAAAAGTGAGATTGGGAATTATCGGGATTGGTAATATGGGGACGAACCATTTGAAGAGTATTCAAGAAGGTAAAGTTCCGGAGATTGAAGTGACAGCAGTGGCTGACAGACAGGACGGACGGATTGCCTGGGCGAAAGAATTTATGCCTGCTGAGACCTTGTTTTTCAAAGAAGGAAAGGACTTAATCGATGCAGGAGTGTGTGATGCGGTATTAATTGCTGTACCTCATTATCAGCATCCGGAGCTGACAATCTATGCTATGGAGCATGGTCATCATGTTCTGTGTGAGAAGCCTGCAGGCGTTTACACAGCTCAGGTCAGAGAGATGAATAAAGCAGCCCAAAAATCCGACCGGGTATTTGCCATGATGTTCAATCAAAGGACTAACTGCATTTACAGAAAGCTGCACGAGCTGGTAACTGGCGGAGAACTGGGAGCAATCAAACGGGTTAACTGGATCGTTACTGACTGGTACAGAACTCAGTCCTATTATGATTCCGGCAGCTGGAGAGCGACCTGGGACGGAGAAGGCGGCGGCGTACTTTTAAATCAGTGTCCTCATAACATGGACCTTCTTCAGTGGATCTGCGGAATGCCGGAAAAGGTACGTGCTTTCTGTCATAATGGGAAGTGGCATGATATTGAGGTGGAAGATGATGTGACTGCTTATTTGGAATATCCAAATGGGGCAACTGGAGTTTTCGTGACCTCAACAGCAGACGCTCCCGGCACAAACCGGTTTGAGATTACCATGGAGATGGGAAAGCTGGTTTGTGAGAATGACAAACTTACGCTTTATAAGCTGGCAGAAAATGAGCGCACATTCTGTAAAACTGCAAAAGGCGGATTTGATACACCGGAATGTACCGTTACAGAAATAGAGACAGACGGCGTCAATGAGCAGCATGTAGGAGTATTAAAGGCATTTGCAGGAAGAATCCTGAGAGGAACACCTCTGGTGGCAGAAGGGGTGGAAGGAGTCAATGGACTGACATTATCAAACGCAATGCATTTATCCAGCTGGCTGAACAGGGAAGTTGAGATACCGTTTGACGAAGATCTGTTTTTAGAGGAACTGAATAAACGCCGCGTGGCTTCCAGAAAAAAAGAGGGAACCGGCGTGGTGTTTAATACAGAAGGAAGTTATTAAGAAAAAGGAGAAATTATTATGTGGGATAAGATAGAACTGTCCGGCTTTGCCGATGAAATTGATATGGATTTAGATATTCAGATGAACGTGCTGAAAAAACTGGGAATGTCTTACGTGGAAATGCGCGGAGTCGATGGAAAGGGTCTGGTGCTGCATACATTAAATGAGGCAAAAGAGATTAAAAGACGCCTTGACAGCAATGGAATAAAATTATCATCCCTTGGTTCCCCCATTGGAAAAATTAAAATTGAAGATGAGTTTGGTCCTCATATGGAATTATACAAGCACACAGTGGAACTCGCACATGTAATGGAAACTCCCAATATCCGTATGTTTAGCTTCTTCATGCCTGAAAATGCCAGCTATGAACCTTATAAAAACAAGGTAATGGAACAGCTTGGACAGTTTGTGGACTATGCCAAAGCAAATGGAGTAATTCTTCTTCATGAGAATGAAAAGGATATCTATGGCGATATGGCAGACCGATGCCTGGAAATCATGGAAGAATTTTATGGGGATCATTTTAAGGCGGTTTTTGATTTTGCAAACTTTGTTCAGTGCAAACAGGATACGCTGGAAGCTTATGAGATGTTAAAGCCTTATATTTCCTACATTCACATAAAGGATGCACTCTGGTCAGATGCAAGTGTGGTTCCCGCAGGTATGGGAGACGGAAATGTGGAAAAAATCCTTGGAAAATTAAAGAACAGTGGATATCAGGGATTTTTGTCCCTGGAACCTCATCTGAGCGATTTTGCTGGTTTCTCCGCTCTGGAACATAATGGGGAACAAAAGAAAAAAATGAGTGGAGAAGAGGCATTTACCATGTCTCATGATGCTCTGATAAAAATACTGAATAACATTTCATAACTATCGGTTTCCAGATAATCGAAACCGCCCCAGCCTGGAGTTTTAACAGGTCCGGGCGGTTTCATTTATTCTCCTCCGTTTATCCGCTTTATGTAAGTGCTGGGTGACATACCCGTATTCTTCTTGAAAATCTGGCTGAAATACTGGGGATTGTTTCCGCAGCCTACCTTTTCTGCGATCCATTGAATCTGTTCTGAATGCCCCTCGCAAAGAAGTTGCTTTGCCCTCTGGATCCGCTGGTTTGTAAGGTAATTAGAAAATTTCTGCCGGGTTTCTTTCATAAATCGGGCGCTGACGTAATCCACATTCATAAATAAGTAGTTGTCTGCGATCCATTTTAGTGTCAGACTTGGATTGTCTAAATTGTTTTCCACATACTGTATGACTTTTTCAATGAAAGGACTGTATGACTTGGAGGTTTCTACAGAGTCTTCCAGTATTCTGCTGATTTTTTCCATGAGCAGAATTCGTATGATTTCAGGATCCGTCTGCTGATTCAGGGTCATTAAATATTCGGTTGCTACCACGGAAGAGCCATATCGATTTCCAGCCGTCAATTTAATAATGATGCGGGAACCCGCCTGCTTTAAAAAATCAGGATTGCTAATATCGTGAAGGGTGTCCTCCAGCTCTTTTAATCCGGTCTGCTGTTCTGCCAGATCAGATTCCATCAAAAGAGTGGTTAACTGCTCCAACTTCTCAATCAGATTTTTGTAATTGCAGATTGGTACTGGTCTCAATCCATTCATAAAATAAATTATTCCATACCGCCTGATCTTTGCGGTCAAAGCCTGGATCAGCTGAATCAGATTGGAGTATGTACTTCTGTGATAATCCAGGGTAACAGACTGATCTTTAAATGAGAGCTGATTCATGAAATTATCCAGTAATTCATAGGAAACCTGATGGCTTTCGAAAAACAGAATCAGGGTATTTTTGATGTAAATGCTGTATACGGCAATTCCTGGTGCACTTTCGGTCATATAATCATAGATCAGCTGCAGAGCGGTTTCCAGGAGCGGTTCTTCCAGATAATAAAGGTAGCAAAGTTCATAACCGGTGTAGCAAAAATCCATAAATCCGGAATACACATCCCAGGCAGGCTCAGTGCTGTCCTCCATAAATATCCCTTCGTTGATTATATTAGCCAGTACACTGTGATGAAGGTGATAGGTGAGTGCCTTCTGCCGGTCCCGGAGTTCTTTAAACGCCCGCCGGTGATAATATTCTTTAATCACGTCTTTCATGCTTTCAATAATCTGCTCTTCATTACTTGGCTTTAACAGATAATGGTGAACCCGGTATTTCATGGCCTGTTTGGCATATTCGAATTCTCCAAATCCGGACAGAATAATAAACTGAATATCCATGTCTGTCTGGGAAATTCGCTCAACCAGCTCAAGACCGGAAATTCCTGGCATACGGATATCGGTCAGAACAATATCTGGAGATTCATCAAGGATCATGTTATAAGCTTCGATGCCATCACCGCAGCTTCCGATCAGCTCAATACCCAGACTGTTCCAGTCAATTAAACTGGATATGGATTCCCGTATCATACGTTCGTCATCTGCTATCATTAATTTCAGCAATTTCCATTCTCCTTCCGAATAAGAGGAAAGGCAAGCCTTGCCACTGCCTGTTCATTTTCATTATAAAGGGTGAGACCGTATTCCTCCCCATAGGTCAGCTGCATCCGCTGCAGGATGTTAAGCAGCCCGATTCCAAAGCCGTGGGGGCTGACCTCATTGGTCTTTAGCTTCTCTAAAAGATTATCCTCAAAAACAGATTCATTATTTTTTATGTAAATATAAAGTACATCTGATGTTTGTTCAGCCAATATGTGAATAAAACAGCCCTCTGTATTCTCCTCAAGGCCGTATCGTATGGAGTTTTCAACCAGCGGCTGCAGGGTTAGCTTTAACACATAGCAGGAGTAAAGATCATCAGGCACAGTGACTTCATATTCCAGCCGGTCTTCATAACGGTATTTCTGAATGGTCATATAACACTGCACCAGCTCCAGTTCCCTTCTTAAGGGAACTTCTTTGCTTTTCTGGTCCAGAGTGATTCTTAAAAGTGTGCCCAGATTCTCGGCCATGGAGGAGATATCCTTTGCGCCTACTGACTTGGCCCTCCAGTTGATGGATTCTAAGGTATTGTATAGAAAATGGGGATTCATCTGGTTTTCCAGGGCTTTTAGCTGGGCTTCTTTTCTTAGTATCTCATTCAGATAGCTACTGCGGATCAGTTCATTTACCTCATTTACCATCTGATCAAACCGGGTATGAAGAATGCCCAGTTCGTCGGTTCGTCCTGTATAATCATAGGAAATGTTAAGCGTATCTTTCTGCCCGTCAGCAAAGGTCTTCATTTTTAGCAGCAGGTTATTAAAATGCCTGATAATGGAATCGATCAGTGCGGAAGAAAGGATGCTGGACATAATCACTGCAATGACGGTAATAAAAAAGGAGAAGCGAAAGCTTGTTTTAAGAGAAGCGGATATGTTGTCATAGGGAATGATGCAGACATAATCCCAGTTATAATTGGGAAGAGCCTGTCTTACATAGAAGCAGTTCTTTCCCATAGACTGAAACAGTCCGTATCGGGAGAGAAAAATCTTTGATACCACGGCGGGATCTTTGTCAGTAATGGCAGAAGACTGATAGATTAAATTTTCACCATCATACAGGATATAATTAGCGGACTCATAAAGATGACTGGTATCCGTAGAGGAATCAATTAGCTGCTTCATATCAATATTTATAATCAGACTGCCAATGGAATCCAGCTTTAAAAACTGGGTGCGGCGGATATTCTTAACCATAAAAAGTCCGTACTGGTCGCTGTAATCTGTCACCAGTATGGTCTTTCCCTTTCCTGCCTCGGCCCGTGAAATTAAGTCCTTACGTATGGAATCGGGAAGCTCTTCTTTATTAATAATGTGGGTATGAATGGAAAAATTACCCTGATACAGGCTCATGTAGCGGATGTTGTTTTTCCTGAAGTTAAAATAGTATTCATTCAACATACCATAGATAGCTTTGTAGGCCGTGGTGCGCTCCTGGATCAGCTTCGTATCCTTTAAAATCCCCAGATTTTTCTGCATGGTACTGTCTGCAAGCACCATATCAGCCATGGTATTGATCACGTCCAGATGGTTATTGAGTTCCTTGGCGGAAAAAGACAAAGAGGAAGCCACTGTCTGATAAAGAACCTTCTGGTGGGCCACAGAGACCATGCGGATATTAAAAATAGAAACGGAAGTAAGGAGCAGGATACATAGAAATACAATGGACTGGATCTTCTTTTTTAACGTAAGATTCCGAATAAATGCTTTCATACGTCCTCCTTAACGGGACAGCCTTGGTCTGATAAACAGATTATATATAAAACGCGACAATAATACAACACAAAACCGGAAAAGATATACAAAATATACAAAAAAACTCGGTTTTTTCCACTTTGAACTCGGTTTTACGCATTTACTGCTTATTCTAAGAAACGTATAATAAAACTACCTAAGATGAGTAATTAATTTTAAGGAGGAAGGTATTATGAAGAAAAAAATTGCATTACTAATGTCATGCTGTATGGCAGCAGCCTCTCTGGCAGGATGTGGAGGGAGTTCAGCAACTGCCACTACAGCCGCAACTCAGGCACCTGCAACCACACAGGCGGCTACTACGGCTCCTTCAAAGGAAGCTTCCGGTGGAAGCGGAGATGTGAAGCTTACTATGAGCTGGTGGGGGAACCAGGTCAGAAATGAGAGAACACAGGCAGCTTTAGACCTTTATTCCGAACAGAATAAAGGAGTAACCATTGAAGGACAGTTTTCCGAGTGGTCTGATTACTGGAACAAGCTTGCTACATCGGCAGCAGGCCAGTCAATTCCTGATCTTGTTCAGATGGATTACATGTACATAGACCAGTATGTAAAGAACAGCCTTTTAGTTGATTTAAAACCTTATATTGAAAAGGGTGCCCTGGACGTATCCAGTATTTCGGAAAACACCATGGCTTCCGGTACAGTAGACGGAGGAATTTATGCAATCTGTGCAGGTATTAACTCTCCGGCCATGATGTATAACAAGACTTTGCTTGATAAGAACGGCATTACAGTTAAGGACTATATGACCATTGATGATTTTGAGGCCGTCAGCCGTCAGGTATATGAAAAAACCGGTTATAAGACATCCATTGTTTATGGCACAGCCCAGACCTATCTGGACTATTTTATGAGAGCATATGATGTGGTTTTATTCGGCGATAAGAAGATGGGCGGAAAAGCAGAGGACTACATTCCTTTCTTCCAGATGTATGAAACCGGCTTAAAAGAAGGATGGCTCATTGATCCGGGTGTATATGCAGAAATTTCCATTGGTTCTGTTGAACAGGATCCACTTGTAAACGGTTCCAGTCCGGAAACCATGTCATGGTGTGCATTTGCAAACTCCAACCAGCTGACAGCTGTTCAGAACGCTGCTCCGGAAGGCGTAACCATTGGTATGACTACCTGGCCGTCTCCTGATCCCAAGAAGTCCGGCTACTTAAAATCCAGCCAGTTCTTCTCCGTTGGAGCCCATACCAAGAATCCGGATGAAGCAGTAAAAGTGTTAAATTATCTGGTTAATTCAAGCGATGCAAACAACATTCTTTTAGGCGAAAGAGGCGTTCCTGCATCCAGCAAGATTGCACAAGAGCTTTCACCCAAAATGGATGCCATCAACCAGGAGATCATTCGTTATATCAACGAAGTTGTAACTCCTAACAGCTCACCGATCAACCCTCCACAGCCTGACGGAGCAAGTGAAGTATTCAATCTGTTGAATCAGGTTCAAGAACAGCTTTGCTATGGAACATTTGATGCGAAAGCAGCGGCCGAGGAATTCTTTAACGGTGCCAATAAGATCATGAGCCAGAAATAGTTACCGGTAATAGTCGGGGCAGAGAACGCTCTGCCCCGTTTTCAATAAGAACAGTTATATGTGAACGGAGGGGACGTAAATGAAAGAAAAAAAGAGGGAAAGTTTCAGACACTTTATGAACAGGGAAAGCACGGCAGGATTCGTATTCAGCCTTCCGTTTAGCATTGGATTTCTGATGTTCATGGTAGTTCCCATGGGGCTATCCCTTTATTATTCCTTTTGTGACTACAACATTCTGGCACCGCCAGTCTTTGTGGGAATGAAAAATTACATTAAGATGTTTACGGATGATCCGGTGTTCCTAAAAACCATCGGAGTTACCTTTTATTTTGCATTTGTATCGGTTCCGATGCGTCTGGTATTTGCTCTAATTGTAGCACTTATTCTGTTTAAGACCACAAAAGCCACAGCGTTCTACCGTGCGGCTTACTATCTGCCGTCCATTATCGGTGGATCGGTGGCGGTAGCGATTCTCTGGAAGCGTATCTTTGCAACCGACGGAGTGGTGAATCAGCTTCTGCGTATCATAGGAATCAAAACCAGTTTTCCCTGGCTTGGGAATGTAAATACAGCGATCTGGACCCTGATTATACTGGCTGTCTGGCAGTTTGGTTCTTCCATGCTGATCTTCTTATCTTCCCTGAAACAGATTCCGGTTACGCTTTATGAAGCGGCAAGGGTAGACGGGGCAAACCGATTTTCTCAGTTCTTTAAGATTACGCTGCCTCTTCTGACTCCCACCATATTTTTCAATCTGGTGATGCAGACCATCAATGGATTTTTGGCATTTACTCAATGTTTTATTATTACACAGGGGAAACCCCTAAATTCCACTTTGTTTTACACTGTTTATATGTATAAGCAATCCTTTGAGTTTTACAACACCGGATACGGCGCTGCACTGGCGTGGATCATGCTGGGGATCATTGGACTGATTACGTTAATCCTATTTGCTACTAAAAAATTCTGGGTCTATACGGAAGGAGTGTAATATCCATGAAAACAAGGAAAAGAATCGGCGGGATCATCTATCACGTCATTGTCTGCGGCCTTGGTCTGATCATGATTTACCCTCTTGTTTGGATGATCATGAGTTCGTTTAAGGAGAGCAACACCATTTTTACTTCAGCAGGTCAGCTGATACCTAAGAAATTCGTGTTTGCCAATTATGCAACCGGGTGGAGGGGGTTCGCCAAAACAGGATTTATTGTATTTTTTAAAAATTCTATGTTTATTGCAATTGTTGCAACTTTTGGTACGGTATTCTCTTCTGCCTTTGTGGCATATGGACTTGCCAGATGCAAATTTTTCGGAAGAAAGTTCCTGTTCGTGGCCATGCTTCTTTCCATGATGCTGCCGGCACAGGTGTTAATGATTCCTCAGTTTTTATGGTATCAGAAACTGGGTTGGGTGGGAAGCTACAGACCCTTAATTGTCCCCTATTATTTCGCAATTCAGGGCTTCTTCATCTACCTGATGATTAACTTTATTGATGGAATTCCGAGAGAACTTGATGAAGCGGCAAAGATTGACGGCTGTTCTTATTATAGTATTTTTGCAAGAATTGTACTGCCCCTGATCACACCGGCTTTAATTACCGCAAGCATTTTCTCATTCATGTGGAGATGGGACGATTTCCTTTCGGCTCTTCTATACATCAATGAATCCGCAAAGTATCCGGTAAGCCTTGCATTAAAATTGTTCTGCGATCCCGGGTCCTCCTCCGATTACGGAGCCATGTTTGCAATGGCAACACTTTCCATTATGCCTGCAGTTATCATCTTTATCAGTCTTCAGAAGTATCTGGTGGAAGGAATCAGCACATCTGGTTTAAAGGGTTAAAAAATGGCAGAGACAGTACAAAAAACAGCTTTTTTGTGCGCCTCTGCTGTTTTTTTTTGTTTAGACCTTTCAATTGCCAGACTAAATTGGTATAATTGGGCAGTTTAGTAATACAATCTGGTTAAGATACAGGAAATGGAGGAAATTATGATTTACAATGTATTGGAATTCGGAGCAAAAGGCGATGGAAATACAAATGATGCCGCAGCAATTCAGAAAGCAATTGACGAATGCACCGGCGCAGGCGGCGGCCGTGTACTCCTTCCCGGCGGACATATTTATAACAGCGGTTCGATTCTTCTTAAATCAAATGTGGAGCTTCATTTAGAGATGGGGGCCGTATTAAAGGCCAGTGACGATTTAAACGATTATTATCCCCTGGCAAACGGCGGTAAGATTGTGGCCCATGAATCCGGCCTTCCTTCTTTTTTAAACAGCGAATATAATGGCAGACCTTTTCATGCATTTATCTACGGCTATGATCAGGAGAATGTGGCAATTACCGGTTTTGGTACCATAGATGCCAATGAGTCTATATTTTACGGGGATAATTCCGGATATCATATCGAGGGAACTTATTATCCAAGAATCCCACTGATGCTTTTAGAAAAATTCAATCATCTTACCATTCGTGACGTAAAACTGGTAAACTGTGCATTCTGGACGGTTCATCTGGTTGGATGCAACGATGTTTTAATCGAGGGTATCCGCCTTCTTAATAACTTACAGATGGCTAATTCCGACGGCATTGATCCGGATCACTGCACCAATGTACGGATTATCGGCTGCCACATCGAATGTGGCGACGATGCAATTGTATTAAAAGATTCCGGTGACTATAAACAGTACGGTCCCTGTGAGAATATTGTGATTTCAAACTGTACCTTAATCTCCACCAGTGCGGCTATCAAGTTCGGAACGGAAGGGGAAAGTGATTTCAGAAATGTTCTCGTAGAAAACTGTACCATCAGTAAAAGCAACCGTGGTATCTCCATTCAGATCAGGGACGGAGGAAATGTGGAGAATGTGGTATTCTCTAATATTACCATTGAAACACGCCGCTTCTCCCATGAGTGGTGGGGAAGGGCAGAACCGATCTGCATCACAGCCCATGACAGAAAACCGGGCGTAAAGGCCGGAAGAATCAGAAATGTGCGGTTTGAGAATATCAGCTGTAAGGGAGAAAACGGAATCTTTATCAGGGGAAGCGAAGATAACTATATTGAAGACGTGAGTTTTG
>JAQSYE010000230.1 GCA_029256305.1 Lacrimispora sp.
GGAAAACGTTTTACAGGAGCAGCTTATGGAGTGTACGTAAATGGCAGCAATCTTTTATGCTGGAGACAGCACAGTGAAATTTAATAAAGCTTCCACATACCCGCAGACAGGGTTATCCCAGGCAATGCTTCTTTACCTGGCAGACGGTGTGGAGATGAAAAGCTTTGCCCAAAATGGGAGAAGTACAAAATCATTTCTGGATGAGGGTCGACTGGCTCTCATGGAAAAGGAAATGAAAGAGGGGGATTTCCTCTGGATACAATTTGGTCACAACGACGAAAAGGATGATCCGGCCCGACACACGGATCCGGATACAACATTTAAAGAGAATCTGATGAAATTCATTGAGGCGGCAAGAGAAAAGGGAGCCTATCCCGTGCTGATTACCCCAATCGCCAGAAGACATTTTAATGATCAGGGAAAGTTCCTTCCAGGCAGCCACGGCGCGTATCCGGAAGCGATCAGGCAAACGGGAAAAGAAGCCTGCGTCCCGGTTATAGATTTGACCGCGATTACGGAAGCTTATCTGGAAGCGGTAGGAGATCTGGCTTCCAAAGGGTATTTCATGTGGCCTGGGGACAATACTCATTTAAAGCCGGAGGGAGCAGTCATTATGGCGGGGTTCCTTTCAGAGGAACTGAGAAAGCTGGGGTCACCTTATGCAAATCTGTTAGACAGCAAAACGGTACAGATCGAGAATCAGGGACTTGATGTCTCCTAGGGAGAAGACGATGGATCAATACGAGAAGATGGAACGCCGGTTTGCAGACTGCTATAAGAAGTACGGGAATCATTCAGTTATGGTGCTGTTTGGATTTTATAAGGGACAGTACCACAAGTTTCTGCTATCCACGTTCTTTTTTGTAATCAAACACGCCCCCAGTCTCTTTGCTGCACTTCTGACTGCCAATGTAATAAACGCAGCTATGGCAGGAGGAGAAGGGGGAAAGCGCCAGATTATAATAAATGTAGCAGTATGGCTGGGACTTTTAGCGGTTCATTTACCGGCAAACTGGCTTCATAACAAGTACAAAAATCAGGTGATACGAAAAACGGAGGCCGGATTAAGGGGCGCTTTGGTCAGAAAGCTACAGGAATTATCCATTCCATACCACACAGAGATTCAGTCAGGCAGGCTTCAGTCCAAGATCATACGTGATGTGGAGGCAGTGGAGACACTGTCTTCCCAGCTTTTTGTTAATCTGATGAACATTATAATGAATCTGGTTATTACTCTGGGAATCACAGCCGTGAAAAACAGGGCAGTGCTCCTGTTCTTTCTTTTGGTGGCTCCGGTGACAGCTGTGACAGTCGTTGCATTTCGCAAACGGATTCACAGCGAGAACCGGGCTTTTCGTCGTGAGATGGAAGAGACCAGTGCCCGCGTCATGGAGATGGTAGAACTGGTTCCTGTTACAAGAGCCCATGCCCTGGAGCAGCAGGAGGTAGATAAAATCAAAGAACAGCTGGAAGAAACCGCAGAGAAGGGATACCGACTGGATATGGTACAGGCGCACTTTGGGGCTGTGAGCTGGTGTGTATTCCAGGTATTTCAGGCTCTGTGTCTGGGATTTTCCGGGTATATGGCGTGGAACGGATCCATAAAGATCGGCGATGTGACCTTTTATCAGGCAAGTTTTACCACTGTAGTCAACCAGTTTGCCGGACTGATTAATCTGCTTCCTATTCTGACAAAAGGACTTGAATCGGTTACTTCTATCGGTGAAGTATTAATTTCCGATGATGTGGAGCATAATGAGGGAAAGAGGGAACTGAAGGAGTTAAAAGGCAGGTTTACCTTTCGGGATGTGGCGTTTTCCTATAAAGGATCCAGGGAACAGGTTCTATCCGGAATTGATTTAGAGGTGAAAGAAGGAGAAACCATTGCTTTGGTTGGAGAATCCGGATCAGGAAAGACCACCATACTAAATTTGTTAATCGGTTTTATAACGCCGGGCAGCGGCAAACTTTTTATCGACGGTGCAGATATGAGTGATATTAATTTAAGAAGTTACCGGAGATTTATCTCAGTCGTTCCCCAGAACCCCGTTCTTTTTACCGGAACCGTGAGAGAAAATATTACCTATGGTCTTGGGAATGTATCCGAGGAAGAAGTGAATCATGCAGTGGAAGCCGCAAATTTAAAGTCAGTAATTGCTAAGCTTCCCAATGGACTGAATACCATGATTGGAGAACATGGTGCTAATTTAAGCGGCGGACAAAGACAGAGAATTTCCATAGCAAGAGCGATAATCAGAGATCCACGGGTAATCATACTGGATGAGGCGACGTCCGCACTTGATACCATATCAGAAAAGGAAATTCAGAATGCTCTTGATGGGCTGATAAAAGGCAGAACTACATTTATTGTTGCACACAGGCTTTCTACGGTGAGAGGTGCGGACCGGATTGTGGTTTTAGACCAGGGCAAAATAAGGGAAGAAGGAAGCTACCAGACGTTAATGGAGTTAAAAGGAGAATTCTATGAAATGGAGCGTCTTCAGATGGCATTGAGGTGAAAAAACGGTTTACATCTGAGCCAATCCGGTGTATAATCAAATCTTACATACGTAGTAATTTATCTGTCTACAGGGAGGTTATAAAATGTCCCTGTTCCTTTCATATTATAAATATTACAAGCGTAAGAATAAGGAGAATTATGCGCCGCAATACTTCATTTAAGAATAACAGATTACCAGAAGTTTCTTTTCAGATTCCCAGATTATTGATATTGGGCTTGTTTTTTGGATTTTTATTGTCATCACTGATCGTAAGATTATATCACCTGCAGATTATGGAGGGGGCCGCCAGCCAGGAGGAATTCATCACCTCCATCATGAAGACCCAGAGGCTTCCCGGGAACCGGGGAAACATCTATGACAGGAACGGAACTCTTTTGGCTTCCAACCGTCTTTCCTATAACATCACTCTGGAAGATTCCGGGAGTTATAAGAATCAGAAGGAGAAGCAGAGAACATTAAACGGGATCTCTTATCAGCTGATTGGTCTTGTGGGAGATGAGGATAAATTAAATGTCAGTCTTCCCATTATGGTGAATGAGGAAGGCAATTATGAATATACGGTAGACGGCTGGAAACTGAGCCGTTTTAAAGCGGATTTTTATGGAAAGAGCCAGGTTACAGATCTGACAGAAGAGCAGTCACAAAAGACAGCGGATGAACTCATGAAAGATCTTTGCGGAAAGAAGAAATACTTAATTGATTCATCCTATTCGGAAGAGGAACAAAAGAAGTTTGGGCTGCCCGAGACCTTGACATCCAAAGAGATCTTACAGGTTGCCAACATCCGTTTCGGACTGTCTTTAAATTCATATCGGAAATACCTGCCGTACCTGGTGGCTTCTGATGTATCTGACAAGGCCATGGTTGGAGTAATGGAGCAAAAGCACAGTCTGCAGGGAGCTGATGTGGAAAACAGCAGCATCCGTGTGTATTATGGTGGAGAAAGCATGGCCTCCATTTTGGGATATACAGGCGGTATATCAGCGGATGAACTGGAGTCCTTTGGTGATAATAACAGTATTTACTCCAATCAGTCAGTGATCGGTAAAAGTGGAATTGAAAAATCCATGGAAGAATGGCTGCGTGGGCAGGATGGAACCCAGGAATTTTATACCGATGTGGTGGGGAATCCCAAGACAGAACCGGTTATTACCAGCAGTCCTGGCACAGGCAAGGATATTTATTTAACAGTGGACAAGGGATTGCAGGATGCGGTATATCAGATGCTAAAACAGCAGATTGCCGGAATCCTTCTGGCCAATATGGTGGAGACCAGAAGAGCGGAAATGCCGAAAACGGTTGATGCCGCCCAGATCCGTATCGCCTCAGATGAGGTGTATTATGCACTGATCCAGAATCATGTCATCAATACGGAGCGGTTGAAGGATGAGAATGCATCGGATCTGGAAAAAAAGGTCTATGGAGATTTTAAAGGGAAAAAGGAAGCAGTGATGGGGCAGCTTTCCGCTGCTTTTGACGCGTCCGGTGCTACTTACCAGGCGCTTGGTCCACAGGTGCAGGGATATTTGGATTTCCTGGTCAACCAGGCACGCAAAGACCAGTTTCTGCTAAATGGAAGCGGCACATGGGATTGGAAGGAAAAGAGCCTGAGACAATATTTAACGGAATCAATCGCTGCAGGCCATATGGATTTAAGCCATCTGGAGAACGATGAAAAGTATACAGAGATCCAGGATGCCGAGCGTCTTGCAGAAGAAAAGATGTTAAAAGATATAACGGAAAACCGTGATTTTGAACAAAAGATTTATCAGGCGATGATCGGAGAAGGATCCTTAAGCGGTAAGGAGACGGAACAGCTTCTTTATGAGCAGGGAGTTTTATCAAAGAATGATCCGGATTACCCCCTTTTAATGAATGGCCAGTTAAATCCTTACCAGTTTATCCGTAAGAAAATCACCAATCTGGAGATTACACCGGCTCAGCTGGCTCTAAATCCATGTTCCGGATCTGCTGTTGTGGTCAACCCCCAGAACGGAGAGGTGATTGCCTGTGTCAGCTATCCTGGCTATGATAATAACCGGCTGGCAAACCAGATGGACACCTCCTATTACCAGCAGCTGGAGCAGGATTTATCCCTTCCTCTTTTCAATCGTGCTACCAGCCAGTTAACGGCACCTGGCTCCACGTTTAAACCGGTTACAGTCATTGCCGGACTAACGGAAGGAGTTATTCAGACGGATACCAGTGTTTTGTGTACTGGTGCATTTGATAAGGTAGAACCACCTCTGCGGTGTTGGAAGCGTGCCGGTCACGGGGTCATCTCTTCCAGTGCGGATGCACTTAAAAACTCCTGTAATGTATATTTATCAGAGATCACTTACAGGCTGGGAACAGGGGCAGACGGAAGCTTTTCAGAGGATAAGGGACTTGGTACCTTAATTAAATATGCCCAGCTTCTGGATTTAGATAAGAACACCGGAATTGAGATCGGAGAGGCAAAACCTCATGTGACGGATCAGTACGCCATTCCATCCTCCATCGGTCAGGGAACCCATAACTATACCACCTCCCAGATTGCCCGTTATACAGCGACTCTGGCAAACCACGGTCAAAGCTATCAGCTGTCTATGATTGGCAAGATTACGGATGGAGACGGTGCAGTTGTAAAATCCTTTACGCCTGCCGTAAACAGTACCGTGAACTTACCGGAATTTGTTTGGAATGATGTGGCAAAAGGTATGAACGAACTGGTGAAATCCAATGCAAACTTAAAAGATTTAAAAATAGATGCTGCAGGAAAAACCGGTACGGCAGAAGAGTCAAAAACCAAGCCAAACCATGGTCTTTTTATTGGATATGCCCCCCTTGTCAATCCCCAGATTGCCATAACAGTCAGGATTGCAAACGGATACAGTTCCGGTAATGTGGTAGGTGTGGGAAAGAATATTATTAATTATTATTTCCATCTGGAAGATACCGAAAAGATTTTAACCGGTACGGCTTCCGGTGTATCCAATAACCTTCGTACGGATTAAAGGAGGAATGGAATGAGACGGGGAATGAAACGTGGAATGAAACGATTTGTGTTTTCCGCTGTTTGCACGTTGTTAATACTGATGATTGGTCTGTCCGGAGGAATGTTATTTCTCCGGCTTGAAAGTAAGAAGGACCAGTCAAAAAAGCCGGATGTACTTTTTTCTGACTATGTGTCAAACTTACAAAAGGCGGATTACCAAGCGATGTACGGCATGCTTGACGGGCAGAGTCAGTTAAATATCAGCCAGGAAGATTTTATTACAAGAAATAAGAATATTTATGATGGAATTGAAGCAGAAAACATAAAAGCGGATATAACCGGCGTTGACTTAAAAGATGAGGAAGCGGTAGTCAAATATCAGATGAGTTTAACCAGTCTGGCAGGAGAGATCAGCTTTTCCAATCAGGCAGTATTTAAAAAAGAAAAGAAAACCGGCTATAAACTGGAATGGAATGACAGCGTGATTTTTCCAGAGCTTAATAAAACCGATAAAGTCAAAGTATCAACAGATGAGGCTCAAAGAGGATCTATTTTTGACAGGAACGGTCTTATGCTGGCAGGAAAAGGGACAGCCTCCTCTGTTGGTCTTGTTCCGGGGAAAATGAGTGAGAATTCCGGACCTGATGTGGAAAAACTGGGTGAACTTCTTTCCATGTCTCCGGAGAGCATACAAAAAAAACTGTCAGCTGGCTGGGTGAAGGAAGATTCCTTTGTTCCGTTAAAAACCTTAAAAAAGGCAGATGATTTTCAGCTGCACGCAGAACAGGTCAGTGAAGATGACAAAAAGAACAAAGAGCTTCAGGACCAGCTTCTAGTGGGATGGAAGGGCTGTATGAAAAGGAATTAAAGGGAACGAACGGCCATACCATATCCATTGCAGACTCGTCAGGAAACACAAAGAAAAAACTTGCAGTAAAGCCCAGATCTGACGGTGTTGATATCAAGCTTACCATAGACAGTGCACTTCAGAACATGATTTATGACGCTTTTCAAGAAGACAAAAGCTGCAGCGTAGCCATGAATCCACATACGGGAGAGATCCTGGCTCTTGTGAGCACCCCTTCCTATGATGACAATGATTTTATTCTGGGTATGCCGGCAGAAAAATGGGATTCCTTAAATAATGATGAGCGCAAACCTCTTTATAACCGGTTTCGTCAGAAGTTTGCACCCGGATCTTCCTTTAAGCCAATTACAGCCGTGGTTGGACTTGGAAGCGGTGCCATTGATCCCAATGAGGATTATGGAAGCACCGGGTTAAGCTGGAGAAAAGATGAGAGTTGGGGAAATTATTACATAACCACCCTTCATGACAGCAGCCCTCTTAATCTGGAAAATGCCTTTATATACTCCAATAACATCTATTTTGCCAAAGCAGCCTTAAAAATTGGCTATGATAATTTTATGTCAGGGCTCAATAAGCTGGGATTTAACCAGTCCCTTCCTTTTGAGATCTCAGTCGCAAAGTCCCAGTATTCCAATTCAGACAAGATCGAATCAGAAGTACAGCTGGCTGACAGCGGCTATGGACAGGGGCAGATGCTTGTAAATCCCGTCCACTTGGCTGCGCTTTATACCATGTTCACCAACGATGGCAATGTAATGATGCCTGTACTCAAAGCAAAGCAAAATGCTGCGCCGAACGTATGGCTCCAGGGAGCCTGTTCCGCCGACAACGCCAATCTGGTCCGCGAGGATCTTATGAAAGTTGTCAGCTCAGAGCATGGAACCGGTCATGCCATTATGAGATCGGACCTGGCGCTTGCGGGAAAGACAGGAACTGCAGAGATCAAGACTTCCAAAGGGGATACCAACGGAACGGAACTTGGATGGTTTTTGGTATTTACCGCAGATCCTGAGACCAGGACACCGCTGCTGCTTGTGAGCATGGTGGAAGATGTGAAGAACCGGGGTGGGAGCGGGTATGTAGTAAGAAAAGACAAACTAATCCTTGATTTCTATATTCCGGTACAATAAATGAAAAAGACAGAGCCTGAGGCTGGAGAAAATTCTCCGGTCCCAGGCTCTGTTTTACTGTTTTAAATATTTATGATTCCTCATGATGTTCTTTAAAAAGAAGCTTTTTCAGCTCATCTAAGTCACCGTCAGATATGTGATTGCTGTTCATGTAGTTTGTTACCATACCCGATATGCTGCCATGATAGAACCGATTTAAAAAGTGGCTGTTTTCCTTCTCCAAATAGTCCTCCTCTTTAATCAGCGGAGTATAAATGAATACACGGCTTTCTTTCGTGTAGGTAGCAGCCCCTTTTTGAACCAGTCTTTTTAACAGGGTGTGAATCGTCTTGGGATTCCAGTCAGTGGTCTGTATCAGTTTTTCAGTTACCTCGTTGGTGTTAATTGGAGCATACCCCCAAAGTACCTTCATCACTTCAAATTCTGCTTCAGAAATTTGCGGAAGGTGGCTCATACTCATTCTCCTGTTCTTACAATTGTAATACATATATTATAAGAGTACTGAGCCCTCATGTCAAGAAAGCAGAGGCTGATTATTTCATAAGAGTGCTTAATCCTGCCACTTCATCAACGGGAAGAGAGAATGCGATGGCATGTTCTCCGGTTTCTCTTAACACGGTTTCACAGATGGATTTTAAAATAGCCTGTTTGTCTGATTTAGGAACCAGCATAAGAAGAATTTCTTTTTCATTCGAGACTGTCATCCCAAACAGCTTACTGGAAGAATCCTTGCCCAGTTCTCTTGCTTTTATAAGTGTGCCGCCTTTACAGCCTGCATTCCGTGCGGATTCCATAATCGGGTTTGAAAGGTCTGTATTAATGACGGATGCGATTAATTCGTATGCGTTTGTATCTGACATAGGACTTTCCTCCTTGTGATAATCTGTAGATAAAGGGTTCTTATTGCCTGCAATTTCAGCTTTAAGAAGGTTTGAAGCTGCGGCACTGATTCCTGAAAGAGAGATGGTGAATACGATGCCAAATCCCGGGGTATCCAGCTCCAGTTTTTTATGAAGGGCTGATAAAAGGGGCTGGGAGGCTGATTGATCAACGACTCCGATTACTAAATCTTTTTCCGGTTCATCCAGTCCCAGACAATCTTTAATCGCAGAACTGGCTGTTCCATGCCCTCTGACATTTAACAGCAGTTCCTGATGATATTCTTTGAAAACGGAAGCAGCTTTTTCGCCTTTTCCACGGTCTACAATAACCGTAATCCAGTAAACTTTATGATTGGAAGTCATCTGCTTCATCCTTTCCTAATTCAATAAATTCCAGTTCCATATCAATTAAGGCAATCTCTGCAAAAGAGCTTGATTTTTTTGTTTTATAATGATAAATCACACCAATGAGCTGGATGGTGATTAAGGGAGTCATGGCAACCATGGCGACAATACCAAAGGCATCGGTCACAATGTTTCCGCCCACTGCCTCACATGCACCCATTGCAAACGGAAGCAGGAATGTGGCTGTCATGGGACCGGAAGCCACGCCGCCGGAGTCAAATGCGATTGATGTAAATATGGGCGGAACCACAAAGGAAAGGCCCAGTGCCAGCGCATATCCGGGAACCAAAAGTGCAAGAAGGGGAAGGCCAGTTAAAATTCTTATGACAGATAAGCCAAGTGAAACAGACATACCTACAGACAATCCTGTCATCATGGTTTTTTCGGAAATTGCGCCGCCTGTGATCTCCTCCACCTGTTTATTTAATACTAAAACAGCCGGTTCTGCCTTTACAATGTAGTAGCCGATCAGCATGGCAATGGGAATCATAATCCAGTTATAGGGAAGAGAGGCCAGTTGCTTTCCCAGGTAATTACCGGCTGGCATAAATCCAACGTTGACACCGGTTAGAAAAAGCGTGAGTCCAATGTAGGAATACAGCATTCCAATCAGTATTTTAATTACCTGTCGTTGTCTGAGTTTTAAGAAGAATATCTGGAAAACTACAAAAAACAAAAGAATGGGGAACAAAGCCAGAAAAACTTCTTTTGCATAAACCGGAAGTTCATGTTGAAAAGCCAGCCAGAGATCCTGGGAATTGGTGAATGCAGGAATTACCGTAGGTTCATAACTGCTGGAAGAGGAGCCATAGATTAACCCAAGAATCATGACAGAAAAAATCGGTCCTACAGAGCAGAGGGCCACAAGACCAAAACTGTCGCTGCCGGAATTTTTACTTCTTCCGACGGAGGAAAGTCCAACACCCAGAGCCATAATAAATGGAACTGTAATCGGCCCGGTAGTTACCCCTCCTGAGTCAAACGCCACAGCCAGAAAGTCTTTTGGAACAAAAATTGCTGTGACAAAAATCACTCCGTAGCAAATTAGAAGAAGCTTTGACAAATTCCAGCCAAGCAGAGTTCTTAAAAAGGCCAGGGCAAGGAAGATTCCGACACCGGCGGCTACGGAAAGAATCAGGACCATATCAGGTACTGCGGGAGTCTGACCAGCCAGAATCTGAAGGTCCGGTTCGGCGATGGTAATGATAAAACCAATGATGAAGCAGGCAAAAATAATAATGGGAAGTTTTTTTGATTTTGCCAGATGGTTTCCAACTTTTTCCCCGATGATCATCATGGACATATCCACACCCAGTGTAAAAAAGCCCATTCCCACAATGAGTAAGGTTGCACCTACCAGAAACAGCATCAGCGGATCAAGAGGCATAGGTGTAATTGTTATACACAAAATCAGCACAATGCATGTAACGGGCAGAACAGATGAAAGGGATTCAATAATTTTTTCTTTTAGTCTTTGATTCAAGCGAATACCTCCTGTTGTCCGTTTTTTTGAGCCAGGGAGACATAGGAGTAAAATGGCTGAAAAGCCATGCCTTGCCTCACCGGCTCTGTTATATATTAAGTGTAACACAATAATAGTTGCGATTGCAACTAAAAGTTTGTTAGAGCTTTGTTAATAAATCACCGGTACTTTGAAACCTCCTCATAGCTTTCACCCAGTCTTGTCTCAGTAAATGGGACAGAGGGACCAAAACGGAAGACAGGTTTTAATATAATGGGAGTGATAATGGTTGTAATAATGACGACAAGGACTACCGGTCCAAGAAAATCACCGCTTAATATTCCAAGCTGCCGCCCCTTTCCTGCAACAATAAGAGCAACCTCCCCTCTGGAGATCATTCCAACGCCAATCCGGATGCTCTGATAATTCTTATAACCGCAAAGCTTTGCTCCGATTCCGCAGCCAATTACTTTGGTAAAAATCGCAGTGAGAGTCAAAAGAAAGGCAAAGAGAAAGATAGCAGGAGTCATGGAAGGAAGTTCCACTTTAAGACCGATGCTTGCAAAGAATACCGGTGACAGCAGAAGATAGGACAGGGTGTCAAATTTTGAGGTTAAAAACGGCGATTTCTGAGTGTTGGATATGATGACACCGGCGATGTAGGCCCCTGTAATATCGGCAACACCGAAAAAGTGTTCCGCTATGTAAGATAAGAGAAGACAGAGAGAAAAAGCAGCTATGGCATGGCGCTGAAGGCCCCGTTCCGCGTCATTGCTCCAACGGGAATATGCTTTATAGATCAGAACACCGCCAATGGCAGAAAAGACAAAGAATGCGGCGATTTTTAATAAGACAGCGAATAGATTGACGTTTGGATCGGTAGTGCTGGTGATGATGGTGAGCGCGATAATTCCAAGTACATCATCAATAATGGCTGCTCCCAGAATAGCATTTCCCGAATGGGTTTTTATTTTACCGATTTCTTTTAATGTTTCTGCCGTAATGCTTACAGAAGTTGCAGTGAGAATGACACCGATAAACATATTTTGAAGAAACAGAGAGCAGGTAGCGTCTGATGAGATCAGGCCGGGGCGGTTAAAGAAGGAAGCCACCGCAAAACCTCCAAGCAGAGGTACGATGACACCGATCAGTGCTATGAAAAACGCTGATTTACCGCTCTTTTTTAATTCGGCTGTATCTGTCTCAAGACCGGCGCAGAACATGAGAACAATCACACCGATTTCCGCCAGTTTATCAAGAAATTCGGTTTCATGAAGTGTGCCAAACATGGCGGGCCCCAGAATTACTCCGGCTAACAGTGCACCCACGACCTGAGGCATATGAAATTTACGTGTTACTAGACCTAAAACCTTAGTGCTTAAAAGAATAATTGTGAGATTCAATAAAAAACTGTAATCCATACTAATCCCTCCTTTTAATTATATAAGATCAACAAAATTTATCTTACTCCTCTTCGGTATTACTGTCAATTGTTACTAAAAATTTGTGTCTTCTTTACAGGTAACAGTTTTCATGATATAGTGGCTGAGTATTTCATTACGAATTTCGGAGGGCAAGTTTATGCCATTATCTATTTTCTCATCATATGATCCCACGTAGAAAAAGTTGACATAAAGAAAGTATTAAAAAAAAGCGCTGTTTCAGCAGAGCTTATTTTTTGATGCCTTTTATTCTACTAAATTAAGATTATTGGAGAAAATATGAAAGAGAAAAAGAATATATATTTGCTTTATGCCATTTCCTTTTTACAGGGACTGGTATTTTATGGACCTGT
>JAQSYE010000231.1 GCA_029256305.1 Lacrimispora sp.
TGGTGGGATTTTTATGTTAATGTAAATGACGCGTTAAAACAGCAGGGACTTGAAGCGCGGGGCTGCAATTACGTTCCCCTCCCGGTCACCATTGACAAGGGGATCCAAAACAGATGGCATACCTCAGGGGATACCTTAAATGTGGGTTCTGGCCTGTCTGTCTCTGTAAGCTGTAAAGACGTAAAAGGTGCATTGAAGTTCATTGATGATTTATTAAGCGAACAGATTATTACCCTTAGAAACTGGGGAGAAAAGGATATAGATTATCTGGTGGATCAGGATGGATTGTTCTACCGGACTCCTGAAATCCGTATGAACGTCAGCAATACTGCCTACAAAGCGTCTCATTTATGCCCCTATTCCTATTTCCCTATCTGGGGCGGAATGAGCCAGGATGGAATCAACGCATCAAAGCCGGAACTGCAGCCCTATGAATTTTTAGACAGTCTGCCGGAAAATGTACAGGAATGTCTGGAAGCATATGGATGCAAAACCTACGTCGATATGGTAGGCCGAAATGAGATTCCGGGACCATGGTATCCCATTTATACATTTGTAGGAACCTTGACAACTGCAACTCCCGGCGGAACCGCATGGATCAAGATGGGAGATTTAAAGCATGAATATCTGCCCAAGGTTGTCATGGCCCCTGATTTTGAAGCGGGCTGGAAAGAATACTTAACCGTTTATGATTCCTGCAATCCCCAGGCATTCCTTGATGAAGTACAGCAGGAAGTGGATCGGAGAATTAAGGTCGCAGAAGAATCAGCAAAATAGAAGGATAAAAACAGGCAGTGTGCAAAGGATTATTTCTGCATCTGCCTGTTTTTTAGTAAAGGAGTAATACCATGGTAAAGATCAACTGGAAAGAGGTAAAAAGACAGAAAGTATTATTGCTATTATCTTCGGTGTATGTGATTTATGGATTTATATTCTGTTATCTGCCCCTTGCAGGCTGGCTAATGGCATTTGAAAATTATAAGCCAAAAGAAGGTTTTTTTCATTCGAAATTTATAGGGCTGGGAAAATTCAAGCAGCTGTTTCTTGATGATGGATTTATCCGTGTAATCAGGAATACCCTGGCAATGGGAGTGATTAACTTAATTGCGACCTTTGTTACCGCAATTATCTTTGCGATCCTTTTAAATGAAGTAAAATCCCGGGGAGGCAAAAAAGCAGTACAGACAATCTCATACCTTCCTCACTTTTTATCCTGGATTATTGTCACCGGTATTTTGCATGATGCTTTGTCCGGGACAGGAATTGTCAACGATATTCTGGTTCGATTTCAGTTTTTAAAGGAACCGATTAATTTCTTTGCACATCCAAAATATTTCTGGGGAATTGTTGCTTTTGCCAATGTGTGGAAGGAAACTGGGTGGAATGCCATTATTTATCTGGCCTCCATTACAGCCATAGATACGGCACTCTATGAAGCGGCAGCCATAGATGGAGCAGGAAGATGGGCCAGAATCAAATACATCACGTTACCCGGAATTAAGCCAACGATTATCATACTCCTTTTAATAAATGCAGGAAACATTTTAAATGCCGGCTTTGAAGTCCAGTATCTTTTGGGGAACGGATTGGTGCAGAGTGTCTCCCAGACCATAGATATCTACGTTCTGAAATGGGGAATCAGCCAGGGCGATTACTCATTGGGTACTGCGGCAGGAATATTTAAAAGCATGGTAAGTATTGCGATCATATTAATTGCAAATGAGATGGCAAAACGAGCCGGAGAAGAGCGCTTATTCTAAGGAGGTCAGACAAGATGGAGAAATTGGTGTTACATAAAAAGAAAACATCACTTGTTGATAAAATTTTTGTTTTCCTAAACAGCATATTCTTGGTTTTATTTGTAATCATTACCCTTTATCCGGTGTGGAACACACTGGTCTTAGCTTTTAATGACGGAACCGATGCTTTACGGGGAGGATTGTATTTGTGGCCGAGAAAATGGACATTGCAGAATTTTATAACTGTGATTCATAAGAACAATCTTATCGTGGGAGCTTATATAACTTTATCCAGGACCATAATAGGAACGTTCACTGCATTGGCAGCCAATGCCCTTCTTGCTTATATTGTGAGCAGGAAACGGTTTCTATTTAAAAAGCAGCTTTCTTTATTCTGGGTCATTACCATGTATGTTAATGGAGGAATGATTCCCACCTTTTTATTATACAAAAGCTTAGGATTAACCAACAGCTTTCTGGTTTATGTGATTCCGGGAATGGTAGGAGCCTTCTATATGCTTGTAATCAGGACTTATATGACCGGTATTCCAGACAGCCTGGAAGAATCTGCGCAGTTGGATGGAGCGGGCGATATCGTTATCTTTACTAAAATCATCTCTCCTTTATGCAGACCCGTATATGCCACCGTGGCATTGTTCTGTGCAGTAGCTCACTGGAATTCCTGGTTTGACGCCATGCTTTATAACCGGATGAACTCCAATCTTACTACCTTGCAGTACGAGTTAATGAAGCTATTGTCGTCGGTAACCAATCAAAGCACTTCAGCTGAATCAATGAAAAATACAGTGGCAGCGGTAACGCCCACATCGGTCCGCTCCGCTGCCACCATACTTACCATGCTGCCAATTGTCTGTCTTTATCCGTTTTTACAGAGGTATTTCGTTACAGGTCTTACGATCGGCGGCGTTAAGGGATAAGAAAATTACTGGTTTCCGTCACCTGCCGCGGGGGATTCCCCGCGGCAGTAATCATATCCCCGGTCTCCGCATTTTTTGACTTTTTTCAGCTGGAACCAAATAACGGCCCAGGGCTTTAGCCGAATTGAAAATGAAATGGTAGAAGCGGAAGCGGTAAGTATCTCTGTCTGAATGAATGGCTGGGCGCTGGATTTTAGTATCTGTTTTTCTTCTTTTGTAAGCCAGGCTGGTTCTCCCATATCATGCCAGATTTTTCTTGGATTTGCGTGAGTCTCATCAACCGTCTTCGTAAGCAGACAATATTCTCCTTCTTCTTTTACCGGTAAGGTTAAAGAAAGACTCAGACGATCCTTCTGCTTAAGGCATAGATTCCAGGCGACTGCGCAGTAACTTCCATCCTCTTTTTGCAAAACCACCAGTTCGTCGGAACGGTGGATACATTTGCCCTGAAGCTTTTTAAAGAAGGCAAAGGTCCAAAACGTGGGTTTTGGGATGGTTCCATTTGCAACCAATCCAAATCCGCCATGAAATGGAGTAAATGGTACGCCCTTTTCCTCAAAAATATCGCCGAAAGTCCAATAAGAGTAGGATTCACATAAATCTCCCAGCTTAGACAAAAGCCAAGCCACATAGGCAGCGTTGACTGTGGTATCGTGAATTGGACTATCAGGACTGTAGGAAGTATTGAATTCCGTTAGATGCATGGGAAGTCCCTGAAACGCGTCAAAGCTGTCTATGATTTTTCGGGAAACGTTAAGCTCCTCCAAGGCAGCTTCTGGATCTCTTAAAGCTCCGTAGCTGTAATGGCCGCATTGTTCCGGCTTTTCAAACATGTAATGGTGCCGTGTGATAAAATCCGGTTTTAAGTTCTGTTCCTCACAAAAATCCAGGAATTGTTTCAGCCAGAGAACGTCGTCAACTCCGCAGATTGCCGGACCGCCTACCAAAAAGCGGCTGTCAGCCTTTTTCACCGCATAAAAAGTCTCCTGAAACAGACGGAAATATTCCTCTTTGTCAGCATCCTTCCAGAACCCGGGAAGATTTGGCTCGTTCCATACTTCAACCGGCCAGGTCACTACCTCTTCCGTTCCATAACGGTCCATAAGGTGTGAAAGCACAGCCGCTACCAGGTCTGTCCATGCTTTGTAGCTTTTCGGGGGTGTGACATTTCCTTTCCAGTAAAATACAGTCTGATCACCGGAAGCCATCTTATGGGGCATAAATCCAAGCTCTAAAAATGGTTTAATTCCCAGATTCTGATAAGCGTCCATGACCATATCTAAATATGTAAAGTTATATTCTGCTTTGATGTTACCTTCTTCATCCGGATATTCCTGATAAATTGCCATATCATCGCAAAAGATTCCATGTCCTCTGATGTGGCGAAAACCAATGTGTTCCTGCACCAGTTTTAATTGTTCCTGATATTGCTGCTGCAAGGTTAGCCCCATTCGCCCGGTTCCCACACAAAAATCCGCGTGATTCTTAAAACTACACTCTGCCTCATTTTTAATTTGATAGCTTATCTGCTTTTCCATATGAATCCCCTTCCCCGTAATCCGGTTTGCTTTTTACGCTTTTGCCGTTGCAGAACCTGTCCTATATTATATCAGTTTTTTCACTGAAAAAGAATGTTAAAACCGAAAAACAGCTTATTAGCGGAATAATTAAAAGATTCCGTAAATGAGCTGTTTTTTATTTTTATTGTTCCTCTTTAAGAGGCGGGGGTGGCGCAATGAAATTTTCGGGAATGGCAGGATCTTTCATATCGTAGACCTGGTTGTATTCCTTGGTTTCCTGATTCTTTACCGCTTCAGAACGGTTCATGGATAGAAATTTGGTCAGTTCGTAACAATCCACCCAGATTTCATTGTTCCCTTCTTTCTGGGATTCATCAAAGATCAGCTGGAGACCGAAATGAAGGTGCGGCTGGTTAATGTTGTTGGTGTTTTCTGTCCTGCTGTATCCCGTACGGCCAAGATATCCGATGACATCTCCGGCGTTTACGATACCGCCTTGTTTTAATGATTTATGATAGGGATAATTTTTCCTCAAATGGGCGTAATAGTAGTAGCGCTTGCCATCAAAGCTGCGAATTCCCAGCCTCCACCCGCCATATTGATTCCAGCCGATGGCTTCCACATATCCGCTTTCCACCGCTATAACGGGAGTTCCCACCTGACCCATCATATCATGGCCCAGGTGTTGGCGTTTAAATCCATAGGATCTGGCAGTTCCGAAATCGTCAAAATCATTGTACGGAAATCCTTTGGCAATGGGAGAATAGGCTTTTAAGCCATATTTGGTCACCCAGACCTTATCCGGATTTACGGAGCCGTCCGGAAGTAAGTCCGGCGTGGCGTAGAGTGGGGCATTGACAGCAGGAATCTGAATTTCATATTGCCCAACCAGACCGTCCAGTACAGCGCCATAGGCTTCCCTGTAATAAGGATAGTATTTCATTTTGCCTGTCAGTTCCTCCATGGTTTTACCAGAGAGAAGCTGTTCGGCCAGTGAATCTAAATCTTTGCTGGAATATCTGGAGAAATCCCCTCCATACCTGGTCCCAAGATAGGAAAGTAAGTCCACCCAGTTTAGATGCACCTGAGACTGGCAGGTATTGACATCATAACGGAACGCTTCCTGCATGGCTTTAGCTGATACATCAAAATCCACCCATTTTATATATTTTTTTGCTTCCGAGGTGCTGGCTTTTCCTTCCTGATTCACAACTGGGAATGAGAATCTGCCACCTGGAGATATGAAAAAAAGCGATACTAAAAGAAAAGTAAGAATAATTACTTCTATGTAAATAATAAGATGATGCCGTGCCACTGGGAAAGATGTAAAACTCTTTTTGAATGGGTTCATAAGAATTCTCCTTGTCGTTCCATGTTAGATGCATGTGAAAAGGGAAAGCAGCTTTCTTTGGCTTTCCCATATAAGATATGCGTTATAATTTCACCTAAGAATGGATTTAATGGAGAAAGAGAGGTTTCATAATGAATAACTTTGAATATTGCGTACCGACAAGGGTGATTTTTGGCCGTGATGCCCATAAAAATATTGGAGAAATAATTGGGGGATACGGATTTAAAAAGATCCTGGTTCATTTTGGTGGAGGAAGTGTTAAAAAAAACGGTCTATTGGATCTGGTAGAGAATTCCTTAAAGAGTCACGGAATTGAATACATTCTGTTTGGAGGAGTAAAGCCAAATCCGAGCCTTTCACTGGCACTGGAAGGAATGAAACTGTGCAGGAAAGAAAACGTGGAATTTATTCTTGCTGTGGGCGGAGGCAGTGTAATTGATTCAGCAAAGTGCATTGCAGACGGAACATTAAATCCAGATATTGATCCGTGGAAATATTTTATGAAAGAAGCAGTTCCAGAAAAGTCCCTTCCCCACGGAAACATTCTGACACTGTCTGCCTCCGGCAGCGAAACCAGCCTATCCTGCGTAATTACAAAAGAAGAGGAAGGCTTAAAGAGAGGATTTAACAGTCCCACTCACAGACCACTGTTTGCAGTATTAAATCCGGAGCTGACCTTTACCGTGAATCAATTTCAGACAGGCTGCGGAACAGTGGATATTATGATGCATACGCTGGAGCGGTATCTGGGAGGAAACACAAAAGATACACCCCTTACAGACCGGATTGCCGAAGGGCTTTTGACGTCTGTAATGGAAGCGGGGGAAAAGGCAGATAAAAATCCGGTTGATTATGAGGCACGTGCTACCCTGATGTGGGCCGGTAGTCTTTCTCATGACGGCCTGACTGGTCTTGGAAGAGATTATCTCATGCAGGTGCATCAGCTGGAGCATGAATTATCCGGGCTGTATCCTGAAATCGCCCACGGCGCCGGCTTATCCGCTCTCTTTTGTTCCTGGGCAAGGTACGTATGCAAGAATGCCCCAATGAGATTTGCCCAGCTTTCGGTGAGAGTATTGAATCAGGAGATGGATTTTGAAAACCCGGTATATACAGCATTAAAAGGAATTGACCGGTTAGAGGAGTATTTTAAAAGTCTTCATATGCCAGCTTGTTTGCGGGAATTAAATTCCAGTATTGTAGAAGCTGACTTTACGGTCATGGCAGACAAATGTTCCGCAAAAGGAGAAAAGACTCTGGCAGGAATCCGTGAACTGGAACGAGAGGATATGATAGAGATTTTTCGTATGGCATTCTAACTAAATACAGTGCGTTATAATTAAAAAATCGGGACGGTGCGAAAACCGTTCCGATTCACATTTAATTACAATTGTAGCATCCCATTTTACAGATACTCGTCACAACCGCCCTGACCTTATCATGTTCTTTGCAAAAGGGTTTAAAAATGCAAACCATGGTGATTGCATTTTGAGGAGGTCTGGTCATAATCGTGGAGTTACAGATAAATCGGAAGTTGACTCCCCTGGCTTCCTGTGTTGCCACCAGATAGGGCTTGTAGGTGGTGCCGCGTAATTCTCTGGTGGCCTCATAGAAAATAGCCAGGTCTCTGCAGTCGACGTCACGGTAAGGGGTAAAGCCGCCCGGGCACAACATATAAGAAACTCCTTTGCCTTTTCTATTGTTATATCATATGCGGCGCCGGGGACGAGCGTGATTTTATAATCAGGAAAGTTCAATGATTTCTTTGTCTTCGGGAATAAGAAGTTCACCGGTAAAGAAGGGACTGCCCTCACTGGTATAAAGTTCTTTTCTTTTTTCTAAGTTTTTATCCTCTGTATGCCATAAAATCAAATGTTCTGCCTTTAATTCCGCTGCAAGCTTACAGGCATCTGTCACGGTACTGTGGTGCTTTTCGTAGGGCTTAAAAATTTCCCTGTCTTTATAAAGGCAAAAGGTTTCATGCAGCAGCCAGCTGGTTCCTGCAACAAATTCAGAGTATTTAGGATTATAGGGTTCATCACCGCAAAAGGACAGGCGTTTTCCATTATTTAGAACGGTAGTAAATCCATATTGCTCAGCTTTTGTGGAATGAATATCAAAAAAAGTGATGTCAAATCCAAGTATGGATCTGGTTTCACCGTCTTCCACCGGAATTAAATGAATCCTGGTTCCGATCAGATCATAAAATTTTTTCTGCAGTGTGAGGCGGCAGAGTGTATCAATCACGGAAACAAGATTTTTGTGGCTGTAAATATTTAAGTCGCCGTCGTAGTTTCCTGATTTGATTCTGGCTCCGATAAAACGCACCATCCAAATGATCCCCAGAATGTGATCGGTATGTTCATGAGTTGCAAATATGTGGTGGATGTGAGACAGATCCACATCCATAGTATCTAATATAGAAAGAATTCCATTGCCGCCTCCGGCATCGATCATAAAATAGTCCGTGTCCTTTTTTAGGGCAAAGCAGGTATTATAGCATTTGGTGGCAGCAGCATTGCCGGTTCCGAAAACGTATAATTGTTCCATAGATGTCTCCTTTTCGTTGGGGGTATTCCCAGTTTCACGTTCAAAGCCTGGCAGGTCATGACTGGCCGCAGGCGAAAGGGGTTTAAAATTGACGTTTTTTATGATACTATAAAATCCAAAGCAATGCAACCGTGTCAAAAAAAGGGAGAACGTATTTATGAAAGATTTGGCTTATTTAAAGCTTATGGCAAGGGAATATCCCACCATTCGGGCAGCTTCCAGTGAGATTATCAATCTGACTGCCATTCAGGGACTTCCCAAGGGGACAGAGTATTTTTTCAGTGATTTACACGGGGAACACGAGGCATTTATTCATCTGTTAAAGAGTGCCTCCGGTGTGATTCGAGAAAAGATATCAGAAACGTTCAGTCATATCTTACCGGAAAAGGAGGAGGTGGAATTAGCCAACTTAATTTACTACCCGGACCGCATTATGAATCAGCTGGAGCTTAGCGGGCAGTCGGATGACGACTGGCAGAGAGTGACAATTTACCGTCTGGTGCAGATCTGCAAGGTTGTGTCTTCAAAATACACCAGATCCAAGGTCAGAAAGAAGATGCCTCCGGAATTTTCCTACATTATAGACGAACTTCTTCATGTGGATTATAACGATGACAACAAACGGGTATACTACAGCGAAATCATAAGATCCATTATTGATATTCGCATTGGAGATAAATTTATCATAGCTCTTTGCGAACTGATTCAAAATCTAACCATTGACTGCCTCCATATCATTGGAGATATTTTTGACCGGGGACCGAGAGCGGATATGATTATGAATGAGCTTTTGCAGTTTCACGACGTGGACATTCAGTGGGGAAACCATGATATATCATGGATGGGAGCGGCAACTGGGAATCTCGCCTGTATCTGCAATGTGTTAAGAATTGCCATCAGCTATAACAGCTTTGATGTTCTGGAAGATGGGTATGGAATCAATTTAAGACCGCTTTCCATGTTTGCGGCAAAAGTATACCGCAATGATCCCTGTGGACGTTTCTCCCCCCAGATACTTGATGAGAATATCTACGACGCCGTGGATCCGGGTCTGGCGGCCAAAATGCATAAGGCGATTGCTGTGATTCAGTTTAAAGTGGAAGGGCAGATTATAAAGCGCCATCCGGAGTATGAGATGGATGACAGGATTTTACTTGAATCTATTGATTATAAGAACGGAACTGTAATAGTAGAGGGAAAAGAGTATCCCCTTCTTGACACTTCCTTTCCAACCATTGATCCCCAAAATCCCCTGGCACTCAATGAAGAGGAAGAGGAACTTTTGCGGACGCTGCAGCTGTCATTTCTCCATAATGAGCTGCTTCATCGCCATGTTCGTTTCCTTTATTCCCATGGTAGCATGTATAAGTGCTATAATTCTAATATTCTCTATCATGGCTGTATTCCCATGCGGGAAGATGGTACGTTTGAAGAACTTTTCGTGGAAGGCTCGTCCTATTCCGGAAAAGCTCTCATGGATTATGTTGATAATAAGGTTCAGAATGCTTATTTTCTCCCAGAACATACTCATGAAAGCGGGGATGCCAGAGATTTCATGTGGTATTTATGGTGCGGATCCAAATCTCCAGTATATGGAAAAGGGAAGATGACAACCTTTGAACATTATTTTATTGAAGATCATCAGACACACATGGAGTCCATGAATCCATATTACCGCTTAAGCATAAAGGAAGAATACTGCGAGAAAATAATAAAAGAATTTGGACTTCCCGGGGAAACTGCCCATATCATTAATGGCCACGTTCCAGTTAAAATTAAAGAAGGGGAATCTCCGGTAAAAGCAGGCGGGAGGTTATTTCTCATAGACGGCGGACTATCGAAGGCGTATCAGTCCAAGACCGGAATCGCAGGCTATACGCTGATCTATAATTCCAACCACCTGGCGTTAGCAGAACATAAGCCCTTTGATCCGGATAAGGAGAGCACACCAAAAGTTTCAGTTGTTGAGAATATGAAACACCGGGTAATGGTTGCCGATACGGATAAAGGAACAGAACTGGCAGGAAGAATTAAGGACCTAACGGAGCTGGTGGCAGCATACAGGGAGGGAATCATAAAAGAGCGGGTAGAGTAGTCTGGCACATTATGAAAAATTTAGATTTATTTCAGATAAGATTTCTTTACGGAACACCTGTCAAATGGTAAAATAGACGGAAGTTACTTACTTTATTGAAGGAGGCTCAGATGAGCAGACAGGAATTTTTACAGCGTTTAAGGGATACCATTACAGGAGAGGTTCCCGGCAACGTAGTGGAAGAAAATATCAGATATTACGAAGAATATATCCGTGGAGAGGTTTTAAAGGGCTCGTCGGAGGAAGCTGTTACCGAAGCAATTGGAGACCCCAGACTGATTGCCAAGACGATTATAGAGGCCAATGAGAATGCTAAAGAAAGCAGTAGTACTGGCGATTTTTACAGTTCTTTTTCCGGACAGGACCAGAATGTATATGAGGAGTCCGGGCGGGAGAGACGGGGAATGCATTATTATGATTTAAGCAAGTGGTATTGGAAACTCCTTGGAGTTGTTGCAATTGTTCTTTTTTTCTTCCTTGCGGCAACCATTGTTACCGGTATTTTCAGCATTCTTGCACCTTTGATGGGACCGTTGCTTTTAGTTGGTCTGATTTACTGGTTTGTAAAAGGATTGAAACGATAATGTCACTGTTATGTAATAATATAAATGGAATATATTACAAAAGTGTAACGGCATTTATGACTTCTAATGGTCATAAATGCCGTTTTTGCTTGACAAATACTGAATCAGAGGATATAATTCAAAATGTAACAATTACGTAACATTTAAGTCAAATATTTGCGGTGACAGTAATAAGACGCAGACAGGAGATTCAATATGAAATTCAAAATGTGGAAGGTCATGGGACTTTTAGGGCTTTTAACTACCTTAAATTTAAGTTTTCAGACAGAGGCGAAAGCTGCTGAAATTACAGTAGAAACCAGTACAACACTTTATGCCAGATTGGACAAGCCTGTATCTGTTACATCGACTGCGGATGATGGAGGATCAGTTGTGACTTCTGGTATGGAAGGTCAGACTTGTGAGGTGATTGAGCCTGCAAAGGATGGCTGGCTGAAGGTGAAAGTGCCGGAGGGAGATGGTTACATACGCAGTGATTCTGCAACACTGATCGAGAAGACCCAGGAAAAGGTGGACGAGTCTGCCCTGGAGCGAAAAGAGATTGTGGACTATGCTCTTCAGTTCGTTGGAGGACGTTATGTATATGGTGGTGTAAATCCCAATACAGGTGTGGACTGTTCTGGTTTTACCAGATATATTCTGAAGAATATTGCAGATGTTGAGCTGGATCACAGTGCAAGGTCACAGTCAGGAGAAGGAAAAATCATAAATTACGAACAGGCCCGTCCTGGAGATCTTGTATTTTATGCAAAAAACGGATCCATTAATCATGTCGCTTTGTATATGGGAGATGGTAAAGTAGTCCATGCATCCACTGAAAAGACAGGAATTATCATAACAAACGTCATGTATCGCAAACCTGTGAAATTTGTCAGTGTTTTAAACTAATATAATTTTAAATTCGTGCAGTTTTAAATAATACTTGACGAAAAGATAAAATAAATGTATAATAACCGTAATGAAATTAATAATTACGTAACATTTGAAACTCAAAAAGTA
>JAQSYE010000232.1 GCA_029256305.1 Lacrimispora sp.
TTCTTCCATTAATACGTAATACTTCGTTTTTCCGCTGTCCGACACTGTAAGGACTCCTTGTTATTTTTTCTGCCCATAATAGGCATCCGGTCCGTGCTTCCTCATAAAATGTTTATCCTGCAAGGACTGGGGTGCTGGTTTTACTGCTGAATTTAACAGCTCTGTCATTAAATTCATTTTGGCAATCTCTTCTAACACAACCGCATTGTGAACTGCATTGGCCGCATCTGTTCCCCATGTGAACGGACCATGGTTTTTGCACAATACCGCCGGAACATGCATGGGATTAAGTCCTTCAAAGGTTTCTATAATTACAGTACCTGTATTTTTTTCATAACCTTCATCAATCTCTTCCTGCGTTAAGTTTCTTGCGCACGGAATCTCTCCATAGAAATAATCTGCATGGGTGGTGCCATAGCAGGGCAAAGCTCTGCCGGCCTGGGCCCAGGAGGTTGCCATAGGAGAATGGGTATGTACAATTCCGCCAATCTTATCAAATGCCCGGTACAGTTCCAAGTGGGTGGCAGTATCGGAGGAGGGATTTAATTCCCCCTCCACCTGATTGCCGTCTAAATCCAAAACAACCATATCCTCCGGTTTCAACTTATCATAATCCACTCCGCTGGGTTTAATAACAAACAATCCCTTTTCCCGGTCAATGCCGCTGACATTTCCCCAGGTATAAGTAATCAGCCCTCTACGGGGCAGTTCCATATTTGCTTCATATACGCTTAATTTCAGTTCTCCCAGCATTCTATCGCCTTAATCCTTTCCCTATGAGTATAAGCTGTCCACAGCCGCCCGTTCAATTGCAAGACCATTTTTATACCGTTCCATAAATGTCTGAAATCCTGTTACATCTTCCGGATCTGGTTTCATGGTTTCTCCCGCCATATCCTGAAACACACGCTTTGATAAGTACTGGTCCAGAGACTCCCCTTCCTTCTTACGAAGGAGATAAGATGCAAGCAGTGCTGCGCCCCAGGCGCCGCCTTCTCCGGCCGTTTCCATTACAGAAACAGGAACTCCCACAGCTGCAGCCATGATCCTCTGTCCCGTTTCTCTGGTCTTAAACAGACCGCCATGCCCCAAAAGCACATCCAGCTTCACGCCTTCTTTATATAGAATCTCCATGCCCATATTTAAGGCTCCCAATGCGGTATAAAGATGGACTCTCATAAAGTTTGCCAGATCAAACCTGCTGTTTGGAGTGCGGACAAATAATGGCCTTCCCTCTTCAAAATGAGTAATATGTTCTCCCGATAAATATCCGTAGGACAAAAGACCGCCCCCATCTTTATCGCCTTCTAATGCCTTTTTATAAAGCGCAGTAAAAAGTTCATTCTTATTCGTCTTCATGCCCATGGTCTCAGCAAACTCCTCAAACAAAGATACCCATGCATTCAAGTCAGAGGTACAATTGTTGCAGTGAACCATGGCAACAGCATCTCCTGCCGGAGTGGTAACGAGATCAAGCTCTTCATAAACTCTGGAAAGCTCCTGTTCCAGCACTACCATGGCAAAAACACTGGTTCCTGCCGATACGTTGCCGGTTCTTTTTGCTACAGAGTTGGTGGCAGTCATTCCTGTTCCTGCATCACCTTCCGGCGGGCAAAGAGGAATGCCGGGCTTTAAATTTCCGCTAACATCTAACAGGGCCGCCCCCTCTGCTGTGAGCACACCCGCAGCTTCTCCCGCAGTCAGAACTTCAGGCATGATGTCCCTTAATTTCCATGACAGGTTCCTGTCAGAGACCAGCTCATCAAACTGGCTGATCATTCGCTGGTTAAAGTCCTTTGTTTCACTGTCTACAGGAAACATTCCGGCGCAGTCACCAATGCCAAGGACTCTCTTTCCGGTCAGCTTCCAGTGAACATACCCTTCCAGGGTAATGAGATAATCGATTTCAGAAACATGGCTTTCCCCATTTAAAATAGCCTGATATAAATGAGCGATACTCCATCTTTGAGGAATGTGGAAAGAGAACAGCTCCGTCAGTTTACCGGCTGCCTCTTCCGTCATGGTATTCCTCCACGTTCGGAATGGGACCAGTATCTCTCCGTTTTTGTCAAATGCCATATATCCGTGCATCATGGCAGAAAATCCAATGGCTCCGATCGAAGTGATTGTTACCCCGTACTTCTCCTTCACTTCTTCTGTCATCTTTTGATAGCTCTCCTGTACCCCTTCCCATATATCTGTGATACCATAGGTCCAGATCCCGTTTTCGTAACGGTTTTCCCAGTCATAACCGCCAGAAGCGATGGGATTATGATTTTCATCTACCAGAACTGCTTTGATTCTGGTGGAGCCAAGTTCGATTCCCAGTGCGGTATTTCCTTCCTGGATTGCTGCAATTATTTTTTCGTTATCCATAGAAACCCCCTCAAACTTTCTATCAGTATCAGCGATATGCCACCGAATTCCATCTCAGTTCATTCTTAAAATCCCGGATATTGGTATTTTCATCAATATAAACGGCTTCAATTCCCATTACTTCCGCCCAGTCACCCAGCTGCTCAGCAGTCAGATCATAAGTAAATGCCGTATGATGGGCACCGCCAGCTAATATCCAGCATTCCGCACCGGTTATTAAGTTGGGCTCCGGAGTCCAGAATGCAGTTGCAACAGGAAGTTTCGGCATAGGCTTTTCTACCTTTTTACAGTTAACGGTATTGATAATCAGGCGGAAACGGGTTCCTAAATCGATCAGGGAAGCAGCAACTCCTCTGCCCTCTTTTGCAGTAAATACAAGTCTTGCCGGATCTTCTCTGTCTCCCATAGACAATGGGTTCACTTTGATGCCTGCTCTGCCGTCTGCGATGGATGGGCAGACTTCCAGCATATGAGCCTGAAGAATTCCTTCCTTGCCAGGAACCAGATTATAAGTATAATCCTCCATGAAAGAAGTTCCCTTGGCATCCTTTGTGCCCTCTGTCATCAGCTTCATTAAGCGTACCATGGCTGCTGTTTTCCAATCACCTTCTCCGCCAAAGCCATACCCCTTTTCCATCAGACGCTGGATTGCAAGCCCGGGAAGCTGTTGTAAAGACCCTAAATCACCGAAGTGGGTAACTATCGCCTGGTAATTCTTTTCTTGTAAAAAAGCTTCAAATCCAAGTTCTATCTGTGCCTGAACTGCCACATGTTTTCTAAACTTATCAGGATCTCTTCCTTCCAGCAATATGTCATAGCGGTTATAATACTCTTCCACAAGTGTAGACACATCTCCTGCTTTCACATCCTGAACGTAATCAGAAACCTCATTCACCGGATATGCGTCGATCTCCCAGCCGAATTTCATCTGGGCCTCTACCTTATCTCCTTCTGTTACTGCTACGTTCCGCATATTGTCTGCAAAACGAACGACACGGATATGGCTGCTTTCCACAATTCCCACTGCAGTCCTCATCCAGGAAGCAATTCTTCTTTTCACCGAATCATCATCCCAGAAACCGGCAATTACCTTTCTTACCAGCCCCATTCTGGTTACCATATGTCCAAATTCCCGATCTCCGTGGGCAGACTGGTTTTCGTTCATGAAATCCATATCAATGGAATCATAAGGAATTTCCTGGTTAAACTGGGTATGTAAATGGAGCAGTGGCTTTCTATATTCCTGCAGGCCTAAGATCCATGACTTTGCTGGAGAAAATGTGTGCATCCAGGTGATGACACCTGCGCAGTTCTCATCATCATTTGCCTGACGGAACAAAGACCGTATGGATGCATTGTCAATGAGAACAGGCTTTAAAACCACCTCATAAGGCAGGATACCGGAGGCGTTGAGCCTCTCGGTTATAATCCCTGCATGTTCTGCTACATCCTTTAAGCAGGCCTCTCCGTAAAGATCCTGAGATCCTGTTGCAAACCAGAATTGATACGCTTTTTGTTTCATATGTATAACCCCCTCTTATTTTATTTACCCAGACGAATTACATTCCAGGATGCCTTGTGTAAGATGCTTGTTACGGTTCCGCCATCGAGGGAAGACTGGCTGGTCTGTTTGGGTGCCACTTTTTCATTAAATGGTCCGTTTGCCGCTAGCAGATCATCGCTCTCCAATACGATGTGCTCCAGAATACGATATCCCTCAAAGCTTCTTACATCAACAGTCATTTCTGCATCATCTTTAATGGAACGGTTTACTGCAAAAATGGTTACTTCCTCTTTCTCCTCATTATAAACAGAAACTGCTTCTACTGCTGTTACCCCTACATGAGTTGCAGTGTCAAATTTCGGTGTACTGATTACTGGTAAGAGAGCGGTTCCTCTACCGAACGCTGATGCATGCATAAATGGATAGAAGATTGTCTGCTTCCAGGCTGGGCCGCCGCCTGCTTCTGTCATAATTGGAGCAATTACATTGACCAGCTGTGCAAGACATGCCATCTTCACCCGGTCAGCATGCTTTAGCATAGTGATTAACATCAGACCTACTAAAAGTGCATCCTCAAAGTTATAAATATCCTCTAGCATAGGAGGTGCAACCTGCCATGGATGGTTTTCCGTTATATCATTATCAGCAGCATTGGAGTGATACCATACATTCCACTCATCAAAACTGATTTTAATATCCTTTTTACCCCTCTTTTTCGCTTTCACATAATCGCAGGTAGCAATTACCGTGCGGATAAACTCATCCATGTCATCGGAGCAGGCCAGGAAGTCCTCACTATCTCCTTTCCCATTTCCATAATACTGGTGCATGGAAACATAATCTACGTGATCATAGGTATGCTGGAGGGTAACAGCCTCCCAATCCGGGAATGTAGGCATGGTGAGCGAAGAACTTCCGCAGGAAACCAGTTCAATGGTAGGATCGATGATTTTCATGGCTCTTGCCGTCTCTTCTGCAAGGCGTCCATATTCCTCCATGGTCTTATGACCCAGCTGCCATGGACCATCCATTTCATTGCCCAGACACCATGTTTTGATATTATGAGGCTCCTTATATCCATGACTGATTCTTAAATCACTGTATTTGGTATTGCCCGGATGGTTGCAGTATTCCAAAATGTTGCAGGCATCGGCAATCCCTCTTGTTCCTAAGTTTACCGCCATCATCACATCAGATCCTGCATTTCTTGCCCATTTAGTAAATTCGTTTAATCCAACCTTATTCTCTTCAATGCTCTTCCACGCAAGTTCCAGCCTTCTTGGGCGCTCATTCACTGGGCCCACACTGTCTTCCCAGTTAAAACTGGATACGAAATTTCCGCCTGGATACCGGATAATGGGGACGTTTAATTCCCTGATCATTTCCTTTACGTCACTGCGGAAACCATATTCATCTGCCGACGGATGCTCCGGACAATAAATACCATCATAAACTGCTCTTCCAAGATGTTCGATAAAAGAACCATAGATCCTTTCATCAACCTCTGAAATACGGAATTCTTTGTCAATCACCATTTTTACTTTGTTACATGCCATTAGTAGTGTCCAACCTTTCTAAACGATAATTAGTTTTATTCTCCGAATACGTTTCGGTAGTCATCCTGAAATTTCTTAATTCCCTGATCAGTTAAGGGGTGTCTGGTCATCTGTTCCAGCACCGGGTAAGGTACTGTAGCAATATCAGCCCCAGCTTTTGCACAATCGATTACATGGATGGGATTGCGTATGCTGGCTGCTATGATCTCTGTCTCAATCTCATGGATTGAAAATATTTCAGTGATCTCTTCAATGAGATCAATTCCAGGCATTGAAATATCATCAAGTCTTCCTAAGAAAGGGGATACATAGGTGGCTCCTGCCCTTGCAGCCAAAAGAGCCTGGGCTGCAGAAAACACCAGAGTTACATTGGTCTTTATCCCTTCCCCTGTCAGCACTTTCACTGCTTTTAAGCCTTCTGCAGTCATGGGAATCTTAACAACCATATTGGGATGAATTGCTGCGATCTGCCGCCCTTCTTCTATCATCCCTTTTGCATCTGCAGTAGTCGCCTTCACTTCACCGCTGATGGGACCATCTACGATAGACGTAATCTCTTCTATCACCTGTTTAAAATTCCTTCCTTCTTTGGCAATCAGAGACGGATTGGTGGTAACACCACAGATAATTCCCATCTCATTGGCTTTTCTGATTTCTTCAATGTTTGCCGTGTCTACAAAAAACCTCATTGATTTCTACCTCCTGATTTTTCCATGAGAGTGAACCAGTCATCCTCTTACTTACAATTTATAACTTGTACGCATCATTGCACAAGTTGTTTTTATATATTTTATCATACTTGACCTTTTATTTCCAAATAATTCATTCTCACATAAGAAGGTATATAGCACAAGAGATCCGGG